>NZ_VPBF01000009.1:0-85756 GCF_013418865.1 Acinetobacter sp. YH12117 | reverse complement strand
CTCATGAAATACGGTATTCTGATGTGACAAAACCTGAATCCTGGTCGTTAAAGTGTTTGTTTACACTCATATTTTAACTGTTAGGACTCAGGTTTTTTTATTTAAAGCAAACTATGGGACAGCAGTGGAGATGCGCCTTCCTTTTTTATAGATACGATGGTGTGCCCTGCGGGACTCGAACCCACGCCGGTCGCTTAGGAGGCAACTGCTCTATCCAGTTAAGCTAAGGGCACAAAACGCCCTTAATTTAGCTGAAAAAAAGCTGAAAAAAAAGTTATTACCGAAGTAATAACTTTTTCTTTTGTCAGTAAAAATAACTTAGCTGTTTTTTTGTTTTAGCAATTTAAACAGACCCCACATCAGCACAATCCAGACCGGAATCATATACACCGATTCGCTAAAGCCTTGGGTCCACATAATGTACAGGATGGTGGCAATAAACAGCAGCACAATCACGTTACCCACAGGTGACCACAGTGCAGGGAAAGAGGTGGTTTGACCTGAGTTTTTCATGGCCTGAATAAACTTCAGGTGAGTCAGGGTAATCATGGCCCAGTTCAGTACCAAGGCACCGACCACAATATAAATCAGATGACTTAAAGCGTCTTCTGGTACAAAGTAGTTCAACAATACACAGCCAAAAATCAGCAGGGCAGAGAACAGCACCGCAGGAATTGGCACGCCTTGCTTGTTCACTTTCAGGAATACTTTTGGCGCATTGCCTTGTTGGGCCAGACCGAACAGCATCCGGCTATTGGCATACATACCACTGTTATAAACCGACAGCGCCGCCGTTAAAATAATAAAGTTCAGCAGATGTGCCGCCCAGCCAATGCCTAACTGGCTAAAGATCATCACGAATGGGCTTTTATCCAGACCGCCCAGTTCCAGCTGATTCCATGGCACTAACGACAGTAAAATCGTCAATGAACCAACATAGAAAATCAGGATACGGAACACCACCTGATTGATGGCTTTTGGAATAGTCTTTTTCGGGTCCTGCGCTTCTGCTGCTGCCATACCAATTAGCTCGATCCCGCCAAAGGCAAACATCAGGAAGGCCAGCATGAAGAATAAGCCTTCAAAGCCGTGCGGGAAGAATCCGCCATGGCTCCAGAGGTTGCTAAATGAAGCAGTCGAGTTGGCATCTGCGGTCAACAGGAGGTACAGACCAAAAATGATCATCGATACTACTGCGGCCACTTTAATAATTGCCAGCCAGAATTCTGATTCCCCATAAAATTTTACATTGCCGAGGTTGATCAGGGTAATGACAATAAAGAAAAACAGGACCGAGGACCAGGCCGGAATATGCGGCCACCAGTAGTTAATATATTTGGCGACAGCGGTGAGTTCGGTCATGGCGACCAGAATATATAAAATCCAGTAATTCCAGCCGGCCAGGAAGCCAGGGAATTTCCCCCAATAGCGATAAGCAAAATGGCTGAAAGAACCTGCAACTGGTTCATGAACAATCATTTCGCCCAGTTGGCGCATAATTAAAAATGCAATCAAACCCCCAATCGCATAGCCTAAAATAATAGAGGGACCTGCGGATTGGATGACTTGAGCGGAACCTAAGAATAAGCCAGTACCAATCGCGCCGCCCATGGCGATGAGTTGGATATGACGGTTCTTTAAGCCACGCTGAAGTTGAGAAGACTCGTTGTTCAAAGTGTTCAGCCCGACAATGTATAATAAGTGGCTCGATTGTAATAGATAGTTGCAAATTAGCCTAGTAGATCACCAGTCGCTTCAGAACAGCTCATAAAATCGAAAAATGGTCATTTTGTTGAAACAATAATTGAATCAAGATATTAATTTTATTGGCTATATTTTTTTAGGCTTGAAAATTTCAAGTCTGCAGCCAAAGATTTGGGTAAATTTTATACTTAAGTCCAGTTCACCTGATTTTTTAAGCAAAAGACGTTATCATTTAAAGCAAGCAAAAACCTTGCTTTGGATTATGTAATACAACGAAAAATCAAAGGATTAGATAAGAATGCGCTGCGCTCCACAAATTAAAATTGCAGCCACCTATATGCGTGGCGGTACCAGTAAAGGTGTCTTTTTCAAATTGGATGACTTACCAGTCGAAGCGCAAGTGCCTGGAAAAATTCGTGATCAGCTACTGCTACGGGTCATTGGCAGCCCGGACCCTTATGGCAAGCAGATTGATGGCATGGGCGGCGCCACTTCCAGTACCAGTAAAACCGTGATTCTGGCCAAAAGCAGCCAGCCGGAGCATGATGTCGATTATCTATTTGGTCAGGTGGCAATTGATCAGCCTTTTGTGGACTGGAGCGGTAACTGTGGCAACCTGACTGCTGCGGTGGGTGCCTTTGCCATCAGTCAGGGCTTGGTGGATGCCGATAAAATTCCAGAAAACGGTCTGTGCACTGTGCGTATCTGGCAGAAAAATATTCAGAAAACCATTATCGCGCATGTGCCAATCACCGATGGCCAGGTGCAGGAAACCGGTGATTTTGAGCTGGATGGTGTGACTTTTCCGGCAGCAGAAGTACAAATTGAATTTTTAGATCCGGCCGATGATGGCGAAGAGGGCGGGGCCATGTTTCCGACTGGCAATGTGGTGGATACCTTTGTGGTACCAGATGTCGGGACTTTTCAGGCGACTTTTATTAATGCCGGTATTCCGACCATCTTTTTAAATGCCGATGAAATTGGCTATAGCGGTACCGAATTGCAGGATGACATTAATAGTAATCCGGAGGCGCTGGCGCGTTTTGAAAAAATCCGGGCCTATGGGGCTAAGCAGATGGGCTTGATTGATGATGTGGCGGAAGCGGCAAAACGTCAGCATACCCCGAAAATTGCTTTTGTCGCGCGTCCACAGAGCTATACCGCATCAAGTGGTAAAAATATTCAGGCTGAAGATGTCGATTTGCTGGTGCGTGCCTTGTCGATGGGTAAACTGCACCATGCCATGATGGGCACTGCTGCGGTGGCCATTGGGACAGCCGCTGCCGTGCCGGGGAGCTTGGTGAATCTGGCTGCTGGTGGTGGCGAGCGTGAAGCGGTGCGTTTTGGTCATCCTTCTGGGACTTTACGCGTCGGCGCGCAAGCGGTGCAGGAAAACGGTCAGTGGCAGGTGAAAAAAGCGGTGATGAGCCGTAGTGCGCGGGTGCTGATGGAAGGCTGGGTACGTGTACCGGCCGAGGTGCTGGAATAACGCTGACTTGATTTTGCCTGAATTAATGAATTCGCCTCTATGTTCAATAGGGGCGTTTTTTATGGATTGAGATCGAAAGCTGAAAAAAACTGAAATATCCGCTTGTCTGTAGTTAAGGCTTAAAAAAACTTAAATTAGAGGTACAATGCGGACAGGGGGTTGGCCAGTGACGGCTAACAATCTTATAGAACAACCAATTCGAGGCAAATGTGTCATCTCTCACTGACGTCCCTGTAACTGTGTTGACTGAAGCGCAACAACGTATCCAACAAGATTTATTGACAGCCTTAGACGCTTTTGCCATTCCTGAGCCTTTAAAAGGGGCGGTCTATCATGCAGTAATGCTGGGTGGAAAACGCGTGCGTCCGGCCTTGTGTTATGCCACAGCAGCCTTAAAACCGAATACCAATATGGCGGCAGTGCGCCGTGCAGCGGTGGCGATTGAGCTGATTCACTGCTATTCGCTGGCGCATGATGATTTGCCTTGTATGGACAATGATTTGCTGCGCCGTGGCCAGCCGACCTGTCATGCGGCTTTTGGTGAAGATACGGCACTGTTGGCCGGTGATATTTTGCAGTCAATGGCCTTTGAGGTATTGGGCAGCCGTTTGTTTGATCAGGGTGCGGCAGTAGATGCGACAATTGTGCTAAAGCAGATGCAGATTCTGGCGACCGCGTCTTCCAAGATGGTGTGCGGACAGGTGCTGGATTTACAGGCCGAAGGCAAGCAGGTCGATCAGGCTGCGTTAGAAACGATTCATCGCAATAAAACCGGTGCTTTAATTTCTGCGGCGATTATGATGGCTGCAGTAGCGATTTTTGAGGGTACCGATCGCGCGATTCCACAACTGCGCGAATATGGGCAGGTGATTGGTCTGGCCTTCCAGGTCCAGGATGATATTCTGGATATTATTTCTGATACTGAAGTGTTAGGCAAAACTGCCGGGAAGGATGAACAGGTGGAGAAATCGACCTATCCGGCATTGATGGGGCTGGAGCAGGCACAGGCTTATGCCACAGATTTGCATGATCAAGCCCTGCAGGCGCTAGACTACTTTGCTGAAGATGCCGCCGCATTAAGAGCCATTTCACAATTTTTATGGCAACGTAAAAGTTAATTAAAAAAGCGTGTTGTCAAAACACGCTTTTTTGTTTTATTCCTGGATTTTGGCATCCGGAGCAATCAGGGCTTTGCCTTTCTTAAGGCCTTCTAGTGCAGCCTGATTAAAGTCAAACAGCAGCTTATTGTCTTTGGCATCAATATTGTAACGGCTAATCAGTTTCTGGTCACCGTCCAGGGTATCCACCGTGTACTCATCAGCAATATTTAAAATACCATCGAGGTTAATACTGGCTGAGGCTTTGTCCTGACGGAACAGCTCGTAAATATCACGTAAATCGAAAATGGCATTGTTCGCGTCTGGATGTTTCTCAATATAATTTTCAATATGACGCATAATTAGCTGGGCAAAGAGAAAGTACTCAGGATGATGGGTAAATTTTAAGCTCATGTATGTACTCCTTATTATTGAAATTTATAGTTCTTCTTAGGAATACCATAAGCCTTCAGATTGATGAAGCCTTAAGCGCTTTAAATTGCAAAAATATACAAATCACGCCGGCATTCAGGCGCAGAATAAGATCATCATTTTAATTCGGTGTAAATGAAGCCGAATACGGCTGGCAGGATTGGCCATTGCAAATTTAGTGATCAATAGCAGCGACTCATGCAAAATTTTGGAAAAATTAATAAATAAACACATCTTGATTTAGTAAAGCGATTATGGCCTGTAGGGGCCAACAGAATGGTGCTCTGGCATTTGTTTCGCGGAAAAATCATCCGAAAGACTAAGGCTTATAAGCTAGCAAGTGAAATCATAAATCAGGTACAATTGGCGGGATTAATTTTGTGTTTGGTGTATTTGAAGGCCAATACATACATTCTTTGTTAATAAATAGGCCTGCCAGGAGTTATCCCCGCATGAGTGCCATTACTCCATACGAATGGGCAATTATTGCCTTCGTGATCGGCGTTACATTTTTATGCGTCTTTATGCTCACTGTCCCGTTACTCCTAGGGGGTAAATCATGGGGCCGTGCCAAGCAGGAGCAGTTTGAGTCAGGTGTTGTGAGTGCAGGTGGTGCACGCATTCGCTTGTCTGCCAAGTTCTATTTAGTTGCGATTTTCTTCGTTGTGTTCGACTTAGAAGCACTTTATCTATACGCATGGGCAGCTTCTGTTCGTGAAGTAGGTTGGGTGGGCTTTGCAACGGCTGCTGTATTTATTTTAGTTTTACTCGTTGGTTTGATTTACGAACTGTCAACCGGTGCACTGAACTGGGCTCCATCTGACAAACGTAAAGCTGCAGGGATTAAACCTAAAATCGGTTCACCAAATATGGATCTTGCAGAAATTACCCGCTTTAACTCAATTGAAGAGCTGGTAATCGACCCTACTGGTCAAATTCCTGCTCAATCTGCTGGTCATGTGAAAAAATCACAGGCTATATCATCTGATAAGGAGTAACTCGGGATGAAATATACCTTAACCCGTGCGAATCCGGATGCTGATCAATATCCACTTCAGGAGCGCCAGATCGTTACAGATCCGCTTGAAGAAGAAGTGAATAAAAATGTGTTCATGACTCGTTTAGAAGACTTGGCACATACAGCAGTAAACTGGGGGCGTAAGAACTCAGTTTGGCCGTTTAACTTTGGTACATCTTGCTGCTACGTAGAGTATGCAACGACTTTAACCGGCGTGCATGACTTGTCACGTTTTGGTGCCGAGGTTATTCGTGCTTCACCTCGTCAGGCCGACCTCATGATTGTCGCCGGTACCTGTTTCGTGAAAATGGCCCCAGTAATCCAGCGTTTGTACGAGCAAATGCTTGAGCCAAAATGGGTCATCTCAATGGGTGCATGTGCAAACTCAGGCGGTATGTACGATATTTATTCGGTTGTACAAGGTGTGGATAAAATCATTCCTGTCGATGTGTATATCCCAGGTTGCCCACCACGTCCTGAAGCCTTAATTCAGGCATTAATGTTGTTGCAAGACCAAATTCAATTAGAGCGCCGTCCGCTGTCTGCGGTGATTGGTGATGATCTTAAGCCAGTGTATAAGCCAAAGATGATGCCAGAACGTGACCGTAAGCAAGCACAGCGTATTGCGGTGAAAAACCTGCGCTCTATGGATGAAATTAAATAATTTAAGCGACAAAATCGTGGTGCACCCGTTATGGGTGTAGTTGTCGTTTAGGTTGACTGAATTTGTATTAAATAGGAAGCCAAGCCAATGGCTGAAACTGACATTGCTATGCCAGAATCAACAGCAGTTGATTCCCGCCCAGCATTTGCAATTGTAGAAGAGCTCAAAACCAAATTTGGTGAGAACTTCTATGTGCAAACGACTTTTGAAGATTTTCCAACGGTCTGGGTTGAGCGCGCACGCGTACAAGAAGTCTTGATGTTCTTGCGTACAGTGTCACGTCCATACGTGATGCTGTTTGACCTGTCTGCGGTAGATGAGCGTTTACGTACGCACCGCGACGGATTGCCTGCATCTGACTTTACCGTGTTCTATCACCTGTTGTCGTTAGAACGTAACAGCGATATCCGTGTCAAAGTTGCGCTAAATGAGAACGATCTGAATATTCCGACTGCGACCAATATCTGGCCAAATGCCAACTGGTACGAGCGTGAAGCTTACGATATGTTCGGCATTAACTTCGAAGGGCATCCAATGCTCCGTCGTATCTTGCTGCCAACCTATTGGGAAGGTCACCCGCTGCGCAAGGAATATTCTGCACGTGCCACTGAATATACCCCGTATATGCAGAACCAGGCCAAGCAGGATTTTGAACAGGAACACTTACGTTTTGTACCGGAAGACTGGGGGCTGACCCGCGGTAACGAAGACGAAGACTTCATGTTCCTGAACTTGGGTCCTAACCACCCATCTGCGCACGGTGCGTTCCGTGTCATCTTGCAGCTGGATGGTGAAGAAGTAAAAGACTGTGTACCCGACATCGGCTATCACCACCGTGGTGTAGAGAAAATGGCTGAGCGTCAAACCTGGCACTCATTCATTCCGTATACCGACCGTGTCGACTACCTCGGTGGTTGTGCGCAAAACATGCCGTATGTGATGGGTGTGGAGCAGCTGGCCGGTATTCAGGTGCCAGAGCGTGCACAATGTATCCGTGTGATGATGTCGGAACTGTTCCGTATCAATAACCACTTGCTTTATATCGGTACAGCAATTCAGGATGCCGGCGGTATGACCCCAGTATTCTATATGTTCGCCGACCGTCAGAAGATTTATGACGCGATTGAAGCGATCACCGGTTACCGTATGCACCCAGCCTGGTTCCGTATTGGCGGTACCGCGCATGACCTTCCAAACAACTGGCAGCACCTGATCCGCGAGATTCTGGAGTGGATGCCAAAGCGTCTGAAGGAATACCATACTGCAGCGCTGAAAAACTCGGTGTTTGAAGGCCGTACCCGCAATGTAGCGCAGTACGATGCAAAATCTGCATTGGCCTGGGGTGTGACAGGTACCGGTTTACGTGCAACAGGTATCGACTTTGACGTACGTAAATACCGTCCATACAGCGGCTATGAAAACTATGACTTCGAAGTGCCGGTGGAGTACGAAGGTGATGCCTATGCGCGTGTCATCGTTCACTACCGCGAAATCGAACAGTCTTTAAAAATCATCAAGCAGTGCTTGGATAACATGCCATCTGGTCCATATAAAGCGGATCATCCTCTGGCTGTTCCACCACCAAAAGACAAGACATTACAAGATATTGAAACCCTGATTACGCACTTCTTGAGCGTGTCTTGGGGGCCTGTCATGCCGGCAGGTGAAGCATCTGTAATGGCAGAAGTGGTGAAAGGGGCGTCGAACTACTACTTGACTTCAGACAAGTCAACCATGAGTTATCGTACCCGTATCCGTACACCAACCTTCACGCACTTACAGCAAATTCCTTCGGTGATTAACGGCAGTCTGGTCTCTGACTTGATTATTTATTTAGCGACAATTGATGTCGTAATGGCTGACGTGGATCGCTAAGGGGTAAACGCATTATGATGATTTTGACTGATAAAAAGCCACGTGTGAATGTTGAAGGGATTTTAACTGCGGATGAAATCCACGAAATCGAACATCACATTGGTCACTATCCGTACCCACGTGCAGCATCTCTGGATGCGCTGAAGTGTGTACAACGCCGTAATGGCTGGATTGATGACGCACAGCTCAATGCGATTGCTCAACTGCTTTCAATCAGTGTTGCTGATTTAGAAGGGGTAGCAACGTTCTATAACCGTATTTACCGTCAACCGGTAGGTCGTCACGTTATTCTTTTGTGTGACTCTATCGCGTGCTTCTTGATGGGGGCGGAAACTTTGGCAGAAGCGTTCCAGCGCGAGCTTGGTATTCAGTTTGGTCAAACGACTGCAGATGGTCGTTTCACTTTGCTGCCAATCTGCTGTCTGGGCAACTGTGACAAAGGTCCAACGTTAATGATTGATGAAGATACTCACGGTCTGGTTGAAGTGACATCAATTAAACAGTTATTGGAGAAGTATGTATGAATACCGAACCAAAACCAATTTATGGCGACGGTAACCCAGAAACTCATCCATTAACTTGGCGTTTGAGTAAACAAGAGCATGTTCGTAATGCAGATGATTACGAAGCGCTTGATGGTTATGCCGGCTTCAAAAAAGCCATTAGCATGACACCGGCTGAAGTGCTGGATGTGGTGAAAGCTGCAACCGTTAAAGGTCGTGGTGGTGCAGGCTTCCCGGCAGGCATCAAATGGTCGCTGATGGCGCCAAATGACAATTCAGGTCCACGTTACCTGATCTGTAATGCCGACGAAATGGAACCGGGTACCTTCAAAGACCGCTTGTTGATGGAAAAACTTCCACATCAATTGATTGAAGGTATGCTGATTGCGGCATATACACTGGAAGCGACTCACGGCTATATCTTTATCCGTGGTGAGTACATCGAAGCTGCACAATACTTAAATGAAGCAATTGAGCAGATTCGTGCCAAAGGTTACCTGGGCGACAACATCCTGGGTTCTGGCTGGAACTTCGAGCTGTATGTACACACCGGCGCGGGCCGTTATATCTGTGGTGAAGAAACCGCACTGATTAACTCGCTGGAAGGTCGCCGTGCCAATCCGCGTACCAAACCGCCATTCCCGCAAGTTGCAGGGGCGTGGGGTCGTCCTACGATTGTCAACAACGTAGAAACCTACAACAACTTGCCAGCCATTTTGTTACGTGGTCCTGAGTGGTACATCAACCTGTCTGCGGGTAAATCTAAAGATCCAGGTACGAAAATTTACGGTGCATCAGGTAAGGTGAAATTCCCAGGTCTTTGGGAGCTGCCTTTTGGTACCACTGCACGTGAAGTGATTGAAGAACATGCCGGTGGTATGCGTGACGGCCTGAAGCTGAAAGCATGGTTACCAGGTGGTGCATCAACAGACTTCCTGGCTGCTGAGCACATTGACCTGCCAATGGATGCAGAAAGCATCATGAAAGCGGGTTCACGTTTAGGTACCTGTCTGCTGATGGTGGTCGATGAAACCCAATGTATGGTTTCAGCAACCCGTAACTTAGAAGAATTCTTTGCGCGTGAATCATGTGGCTGGTGTACACCTTGCCGTGATGGTTTACCGTGGGCGGTAAAAGCACTGAAAGCACTCGAAGATGGTACGGGTACGAAAGAAGACATCGATCACTTACAGGAACTGACCCGTAAGCTTTGGATTGGTAAAACTTTCTGTGCACACGCACCAGGTGCGATGGAACCGTTAATGGGCGCACTCAAATATTTCCGTGGCGAGTTTGAAGCGAAAGTGGTGAATGCCGCAGCTCAGACCAGCAACGTAGAACAAGCTTAAGGAATTCGACTATGGCTACAATTCATGTCGATGGAAAATCGTATGAAGTCAACGGCTCAGAAAACTTGCTGCAAGCTTGTTTAAGCCTTGGCATCGACATCCCATATTTTTGTTGGCATCCATCCTTAGGTTCTGTCGGTTCTTGCCGTCAATGTGCTGTGACGCAATACGCGAATCCTGAAGATACGCGTGGTCGTCTGGTCATGTCATGTATGACGCCTGCTGCTGACAATACCTACATCTCGATTGAAGACAAAGAAGCAAAAGATTTCCGAGCTTCTGTTGTTGAATTCTTGATGACCAACCACCCGCACGACTGTCCGGTCTGTGAAGAAGGTGGTCACTGTCATTTACAGGATATGACTGTAATGACGCAACACGACCGTCGTCGTTACCGTTTCACCAAGCGTACGCATTACAACCAGGAACTGGGTTCGTTTATTGCGCACGAGATGAACCGCTGTATCGCCTGTTACCGTTGTGTGCGTTACTACAAAGACTATGCTGGCGGTACCGACTTTGGCGTGTATGCCAACGCATCACGTGTGTACTTCGGTCGTCCAGAATCAGGGACTTTAGAATCTGAATTCTCGGGTAACCTGACTGAAGTCTGCCCAACAGGTGTATTCACCGACAAAACTCACTCTGCGCGCTACAACCGTAAGTGGGACATGCAGTATGCGCCTAGCGTATGCCAAGGCTGTTCTTCAGGCTGTAACATTTCTCCAGGTGAGCGTTATGGTGAACTGCGTCGTGTAGAAAACCGTTTCAATGGTGAAGTGAACCAGTACTTCCTGTGTGACAAAGGCCGTTTCGGTACCGGTTATGTGAACCGTGAAGATCGTCCGCGTCAGCCACAATTCCGTGATGGTCAAAATGTCACGACTGTGTCTGTCGATCAGGCATTAGACACCGTGATTGAGAATCTTCAAGGCAAAAAAGTGCTGGGTATTGGCTCACCACGTGCCTCGCTTGAATCGAACTTTGCACTGCGCGAACTGGTTGGTCAGGACAACTACTCAACCGGTATGTCGCAAAAAGAGCAAAGTCTGGTGGAACTGGCGGCATCAATCATGCAAACCGAAGGTGTTTACAACCCGGGCATGCGTGAAATTGAAAGCTATGACGCCGTGTTAATTCTGGGTGAAGACCTGACACAAACTGCACCACGTATGGCTTTATCTGTTCGTCAAGCGGCGAAAAACAAAGCCAAAGAAATGGCGGCAGAGCGTCGTACTCAAGAATGGCTGGCTGAACCAGTACAACGTATTGCGCAAGATGCGAAATCTCCGATTTACATTCTGGCTGCAACACAAACCCGTCTAGCAGATGTAGCAACTGGTGAAGTGGTTGCATCTCCAAATGACATCGCGCGTTTAGGCTTTGCTATTGCAGCTGGCGTAAAAGGCGAAGTGATTACCGGTTTAGATGACGATGCCAAAGCATTTGCGCAAACCATCGCAGATACCTTAAAAGCGGCGAAGAAGCCTTTAATCATCTCTGGTACAAGCTTAC
This sequence comes from Acinetobacter sp. YH12117, assembly GCF_013418865.1. Taxonomy (NCBI): domain Bacteria; kingdom Pseudomonadati; phylum Pseudomonadota; class Gammaproteobacteria; order Moraxellales; family Moraxellaceae; genus Acinetobacter; species Acinetobacter sp. YH12117. The sequence goes on along the minus strand of NZ_VPBF01000009.1, from coordinate 74,110 downwards.
AAGACGCTGCCATCATGGAAGCTGCGGCTCAAGTGGCTCAAAACCTTGGTAATGCAGGCTTAACATTGACTGTTCCTGAAGTGAACTCAATGGGCTTGGCGATCTTTGGTGGTCAGAGCTTGGAGCAAGCCTTTGCACAAGACTATGACACTGTGATTGTGGTGGAAAATGACCTTTACCGTCGTTTACCAGCGGCTCAGGTCGATGCTGCACTTGCAGGTAAAGACATTATTGTGCTGGACCACTCTGAAACTGCGACTGTGGCGAAAGCAGACATCGTACTTTCAGCAGCAAGCTTCGCTGAAGGTGATGGTACTGTGGTATCGCAAGAAGGCCGTGCACAGCGTTTCTATCAAGTGTATGACCCAAGCTACTACAAGCCGGAACTGGCGATTAAAGAATCTTGGCGCTGGTTACATGCCCTTGAAACTGGCATGAAAGGTAAAGCGATTTCATGGACCTTGCTGGATGATGTGATCGAGTCTGTAGCGAAAAACGTACCGGCATTAGAAGGTATTTTAGACGTTGCACCAGATGCGGGCTTCCGTGTCCATGGTCTGAAAGTGGCACGTGAACCACGTCGTTACTCAGGCCGTACTGCCATTCGTGCACCGCTTTCGATTCACGAACCAAAACAGCCGACCGATGTCGATTCTGCATTAACTTTCTCGATGGAAGGTTATGTCGGTAATCAGACGCCATCTGCACTGGTGCCATTTGCGTGGTCTGCAGGCTGGAACTCGCCACAGGCCTGGAACAAATTCCAGGACAACGTGGGCGGTCACTTAAAAGGTGGTGATTCAGGCGTACGTTTATTCGACCGTTTACCAAAACGTCCAGCACGTAGCTTCGTAGCACCAAGCCCTGTATTGGCCAATCCGGACAGCTTCCGTTTGGTGCCAATGCATCATATTTTTGCGTCAGGTGAATTCACCATTAAAACACCAGCGATGGAATCACGTATTCCTGAAGCCATGTTTGCCGTGGGTGAACAGGATGCAAGCCGTTTGAACCTGAAAGATGGTCAGAAGATCACTGTGAAAGCAGGTGAGACTTCAATTGTTCTTCCAGTTCAAGTGATTGAATATTTACCTACAGGTTATATTGGTTACCCAATTGGTCTAGCACCGACGGTATCTCTTGCTGAGCCTGTGTCAGTCGCGGTAGGAGTATAATTCATGGAACAAGAATTAATGCGTCAAACACCGCTTTGGGCTGAGAACTGGCCAATTGCCTATTCAGTCATTCAAGCGATTGTGATCTTGCTGGTTGTGGTACTGGTTGCAGCATTAATGTCATTTATCGAGCGTCGTCTGCTCGGTTTATGGCAAGACCGTTACGGTCCGAACCGTGTAGGTCCGGGCGGTATGTTCCAGATTGTCGCCGACATGCTGAAAATCATGTTCAAAGAAGACTGGACACCAAAATTCGCTGACAAGCTGACTTTCCGTATGGCACCTGCAGTTGCAATGGCAACTGCGGTACTGTCGTTCATGGTTATTCCTGTATCACCGTATTTAGGTGTGGCAGACATGAGCATCGGCCTGCTGTTCTTTATGGCAATGGCGGGTATTGCAGTCTATGCGGTTCTGTTTGGTGGCTGGTCATCAAATAACAAATATGCATTGCTGGGTGGTCTACGTTCTGCAGCGCAAACCATTTCTTATGAAGTGTTCCTGGGTATTTCCCTGATGGGTGTGGTGGCAATTGCCGGCTCATTCAACATGCGTGAAATTGTAGAAGCACAGCAAGACGTCTGGTTTGTAATTCCTCAGTTCTTGGGCTTCTTGATTTTCGTGGTTGCAGGTGTTGCGGTAACGCACCGTCACCCGTTTGACCAACCAGAAGCAGAACAGGAATTGGCAGAAGGTTATCACGTTGAATACGGCGGTATGAAATGGGGGATGTTCTTCGTTGCGGAATACGTCAACGTGGTGCTGATCTCTGCGCTGATCGTGACGTTATTCTTCGGTGGCTGGTTAGCGCCATTCGGACTTGATTTCTTACCTCCAGCATTCTGGTTCATTATCAAAACAGCATTCTTTGTAATGATGTTCGTTCTGGCACGTGGTTCTTTGATGCGTCCACGTTATGACCAGGTAATGAACTTTGGCTGGAAAATTTGCTTGCCATTAGCGTTGGTGAACCTGCTGGTTACTGGCGCGGTTATCTTGTGGTAAGGGCAGGGAGAACAAAATGTATAAGTTTCTAGCTGGATTTGGGTCAATCGTGCGCTCGTTGTGGATGGTGTTCAGCCACGCAACCCGCAAACGTGACACCATTTTATATCCGGAAGTGCCAGCCGAAGAAATCGTACCACCGCGTTTCCGTGGTCGTATCGTGCTTACACGTGACCCAGATGGCGAAGAGCGCTGCGTTGCCTGTAACCTGTGTGCCGTTGCATGTCCAGTGGGTTGTATTTCACTGCAAAAAGCAGAGCAGGAAGATGGTCGTTGGTATCCGGAATTTTTCCGTATCAACTTCTCTCGCTGTATCTTCTGCGGTATGTGTGAAGAAGCCTGCCCGACAACTGCAATTCAGCTGACACCAGACTTTGAATTGGGTGAATATGTTCGTCAGGACCTGGTCTATGAAAAAGAACATTTGCTGATTTCAGGTCCGGGTAAATATCCTGACTATAACTTCTACCGTGTAACCGGTATGGCAGTTACAGGTAAAGACAAAGGTCAAGCACAAAAAGAAAGTGCACCTGTTGATGTACGGAGTCTATTACCATGATGTGGCCGTTTTATTTGATGGCACTCGTGGCCATTATCTCTACTGTTCGTGTTGTCACCAACACGAACCCAGTACATGCGTTACTGAGCTTGATCGTGTCATTACTTGCAGTTGCAGGGATGTTCATGATTGTGGGTGCACCGTTTGCCGGTGCCCTGGAAATTATTGTGTATGCCGGCGCGATCATGGTGTTATTCGTGTTCGTGGTGATGATGTTGAACTTGGGTCAGCAAACTGTTGAACAAGAGAGCAAATGGCTCAACTCATCTGCATGGGCATATCCAGCATTAATGAGCTTCTTGATGGGTCTGGTTCTGGTATGGATGCTTGCATCTGATTACTCCAGCACGCCAGCTGTCATGGGAACCGAAATTGTTGGTCCTAAAGAAGTCGGTCAAGCACTCTTTACTCACTATTTATTATTGGTTGAAGTTGCCGCGATGTTATTGCTAGCAGCCCTGGTTGCAGCATTCCACTTAGGTAAACGTGAACCAGGTGCAGAAGAGGAAAAACAATAATGGGCAACATCCCTTTAGAACATGGTTTGATCGTTGCAACCATTCTTTTTGCACTGGGTTTTTACGGTGTAATGGTGCGACGCAACCTGTTATTCATTTTAATGAGCCTTGAAATCATGATGAACGCAGCAGCACTTGCGTTCGTTCTGGCGGGTAGTGCCTGGGTACAACCAGATGGCCAGATCATGTTCATCTTGATTCTGACGCTGGCTGCGGCAGAGGCGTGTATCGGTCTTGCGATCGTCCTTCAGTTCTATCATCGCTTCCATCACCTGGATGTGGATGCTGCTAGTGAGATGCGCGGATGAGTTATTTATATTTAACAATTTTGTTCCCGCTAATCGGTTTTATTTTATTAGCGGCAGGGCGTCACAATCTTCCTGAGAAAGTTGCGGCGATTATCGGGGTAGGGGCAGTTGGTCTATCGGCATTATTTGCCCTGATTGCCGGCCTTGACTTTGTCAATAACGGTAAAGAACTTTACGTTCAGCATTTGTGGACGTGGTTTAGCGTGGGTGATTTTGCCCCAGGCATCAGCTTGCAGCTTGACGGCTTATCGTTGCTGATGATGGGCATGATTACCGGTGTTGGTTTCCTGATTCACATCTTCGCATCTTGGTATATGCGTGGTGAGGAAGACTTTGCACGTTTCTTCTCTTACTTCAACCTGTTCGTAGCCAGCATGTTACTGCTGGTACTGGGCGATAACCTGGCGTTATTGTTCCTGGGTTGGGAAGGTGTAGGTCTGTGTTCTTACCTGTTAATCGGTTATTACTACCAGAACCCGGCCAACGGTTTTGCTGCAATTAAAGCATTTACCGTAACGCGTGTTGGTGATGTATTCCTGCTGATTGCACTGTTCTTGCTGTACCAACAGTTCGGTACCCTGAATACACAGTATATCGTTGAGAATGCTGCTGCGGTTATGACCCAAAGCTCATCAATTACCATCTGGACTGCCTTAATGTTGTTCTTGGGTGCTGCTGGTAAATCTGCGCAAATCCCGTTACAAACCTGGTTGGCAGATGCGATGGCAGGTCCGACGCCAGTATCTGCGTTAATCCACGCGGCAACCATGGTGACTGCGGGTGTTTATCTATGCTGCCGTATGTTCAGCGTATTTGAACTTGCACCAGAAGTGATGATCTTCATTTCTATTACCGGTGCGGTAACCTTGCTGGTGGCTGGTTTTGCAGCGCTGGTTCAAACCGATATCAAACGTATTCTGGCTTACTCAACCATGAGTCAGCTCGGTTATATGTTTATGGCCGTGGGTGCTGAAGCGTACCAGGCAGGTCTGTTCCACATGCTGACTCACGCATTCTTCAAGGCATTATTATTCTTGTCTTCAGGTGCAGTGATTCTGGCTTACCATCACGAACAAAACATCTTCAAGATGGGCGGTCTGTTCTACAAGAACAAATTCCTGTTTGCATGTTTCGCGATTGGTGGCGGTGCCTTGGCAGCCATTCCATTCCTGACCATCGGCTTCTTCTCTAAAGATGCGATTCTGGCCGCGGTGTGGACACAAAGCCATTTAGCTGGCGTACCAGTCTTCAATACACTGTATTGGGTGGGTGTTGCAGGTGCGTTCTTAACGTCTATTTATACTTTCCGTTTAATCTGGGTAGTATTCTTCGGCAAAGAAAACACGCCTTATCATGAAATCAAAGGCATTACTTACTGGGCTCCACTGGCAATTCTGGCAGTGCTTTCAACGGGTCTGGCGATTGTGCTGAAAGCACCAGTGATGAGCATTCTGGATGCTGCACAAATTCCAGCCTTCATTATTCCTGAAGCGCTTGAAGCCGGTGCACATGGTGCTGAATACATCGCGATTGGGGTTGCTTTGGCAGGTCTTGCTGTTGGCGTGGTGCTGTTTGCGTTTGCTTACAATGCCGTAAAAGGCTTTGCTCAGACTTCTCTGGGTTCAGGTCTGGCCAATATCTGCCGTAATGCACTTGGTTTCGATGCGTTGTATGACATCGTATTCGTGAAGCCTTACCTGCTTATCGCTAAAATTTTAGGTCGCGATCCGATTGATGGCTTGTGGCTGGTGCTTCCTGCAATTGTTAAAGCAGGCAACAGCTTTACCAGTTCACGTCAAACCGGTTCATTGCGCGAATACGCCTCTAGTATGGCCCTGGGTGTTGTTGTTTTACTGCTGGTCGTGGTCGTGACTCAGGTCGTGGGGAAATAAGATGGAAGCTCCAAACAATATCATTTTACCCGCACTGATCCTCGTTCCGTTCATTGCAGGTTTTATTTGTTGGATCGTCGACAAGCTCGACGACAAACTGCCGCGCTATATTGCGCTGGTGGGTATGCTGGTAACGCTGGGTCTGACCCTGGCGTTATGGCAATCAGGTACGTATCAATATGAATTGGGTGCACAGGTTCCAAGCTGGGCTGCCCAATTCCAGTTGCCTTGGATTCAAACCCTGGGCATTAACATTCACCTGGCGGTAGATGGCTTATCATTACTCATGGTTGGCCTGACGGCGCTGCTGGGTATTTTGGCCGTCGGCTGTTCTTGGGGTGAAATCCAGAAGAACGTAGGCTTCTTCCACCTGAACCTGTTATGGTCTTTAGGTGGCGTGATTGGTGTATTCCTGGCGATTGACCTGTTCCTGTTCTTCTTCTTCTGGGAGATGATGCTGGTTCCAATCTACTTCCTGATTGCGCTTTGGGGGCATAAAGGGGCAGATGGTAAATCGCGTGTTTACGCAGCAACCAAGTTCTTCATCTATACACAGGTTGCAGGTCTGATCATGCTGATCGGCATCCTGGGTCTGGTGATTTACGGTTACATGCTGTCAGGTACCATCTCGTTCAACTACCACTATCTGTTAGCGGTGGCGAATACACTTGATGCACAGTTACCAGCAGTGGCTTATGCCTTCATGATCTGTATGTTCATCGGCTTTGCGGTAAAACTTCCAGTTTTCCCGTTACACGGCTGGTTACCAGATGCCCACGCACAGGCACCAACAGCAGGTTCTGTTGACCTTGCAGGTATCTTGATTAAGACTGCAGCGTACGGTTTACTCCGTTTTGTGATTCCATTCTTCCCGGCGGCTTCTGCACAGTTTGCAGACATCGCGATTATTTTCGGTTTAATTGGTATTTTCTACGGCGCTTGGTGTGCCTTCCAGCAAACCGATATGAAACGCCTGTTGGCTTATACCTCTATTTCGCACATGGGCTTTGTGTTACTGGCGATTTACGCAGGTAATATCCTGACTTACCAAGGCTTAATGATCATGATGCTGGCACATGGCTTGTCATCTGCTGCATTGTTCATTATGTGTGGTCAGGTTTATGAACGTGTGCATACCCGTGACATGCGTCTGATGGGTGGTATTCGTGGTCAATTCCCGTATCTGGCCTTCTTCCTGATGTTCTTCGTGGCAGCATTGGTCGGTATCCCGGGTCTGGGTAACTTTATTGGTGAATTCCTGATTCTGATGGGTTCATTCAACCAGTTCCCTGTATTTACAATCATTGCTGCAGTGAGTCTGGTGTTTGCAGGTCTTTATGGTCTGATCCTGATTCACAAAGCATTATTTGGTACACCAAACGAAGAGCAAAAACAGCATTACAGCAATCCGTTAAAAGATCTGGATGCGCGTGAAATTGTGATTCTGTTAATTTGTGCCGTTGGTCTGTTATGGCTTGGTCTGTATCCACAAAGCTTCCTTGATATTTCCAATTCAAGCATGGCGTGGTTAGCAAACAGCTACATTCCAGTTCAAGAGCTAGTTGAAGTGACCGAACAGGTAAGCACTCAACTCGAAAATGTGGAGATCCAATAAGTCATGAACTTCACAATGTCATTTTCCGAGCTTATGCCATTAGCTCCTGTGATGATCGTGGCTTTAACTGCGATCGTCGTGATGATTCTCACCGCAATCAAGCGTAACCATAACCTGATTGCGACAGCATCTGTAGTGGGCTTAAACCTTGCTGCAGCGTATATTCTGCTCTCATTATTCGGTGGTGCTTTTGCACCAGCGAATGTCATGGGCATGTTTATGATTGATCAGTTCACACTGGTTTATCAGTTACTGATCCTGGTTGCTGCACTGGCTTGCTGTACCTTGTCACATGCTTATATTGAAAGCTATAAAGACAATCGTGAAGAGCTGTACATCCTGATGTTGTCCTCAGTTGCAGGCGCAATGCTCATGGTGGCAAGCTCGCACTATGCTTCATTCTTCATCAGCCTGGAATTGATGTCGATTCCGGTGTATGGCTTGTTAGCCTATACGCATCAGCGTTCGAAGTCTTTAGAAGCAGGGGTGAAATACCTGGTACTTTCAGCAACCGCATCTGCGATGTTGCTGATGGGTATGGCGTATATTTATGCCTACACTGGTTCACTGTCATTCTATGACTCTGTACAGGCGCTTATGCAGAACCTGCACCAGCCACTGGTCATTTTAGGTATTGCCTTAATTATCTTTGCGGTTGCATTCAAACTGTCTTTGGCACCATTCCACAAATGGACACCAGATGTGTATGCGGGTGCTCCAGCACCAATCGCGACCTTCCTGGCAACGGCTGCCAAAGTGGCGACCATTGGTTTGTTCGTACGTTACTTGCTGACTTCAGGTGCCATCCTGCAAGAATCAGTTATTACACTGCTGACCATTATTGCCGTACTGTCGATTGTGGTCGGTAACTTCCTGGCGGTACGCCAAGTGAACTTGAAGCGTGTCCTGGCATACTCTTCAATCGCACACTTCGGTTATCTGCTGATTGGTCTGATCAGTCTGACTTATGCCAGCTTGGGTAATGTGACTGTTTATGTGATTACCTATGTATTAACCACGATTGGTGCTTTCGGTGCCGTAGCGTTAATGTCGAGTCCATATAACAACACTTCAGAAGCAGAAAGTCTGGCTGAATACCGTGGTCTGTTCTGGCGTCGTCCAGTGCTGACTGCTGTATTAACCGTGATGATGCTGTCTCTGGCCGGTATTCCACTGACTGCAGGCTTTATTGGTAAGTTCCTGATTGTCATGGCTGCGGTAACAACCCAGCACTGGTTCCTGGCAGCGATGATTATTGTCGGTTCGGGTATTGGTCTGTATTACTATTTACGTGTGATGGTGGTGATGTATATGACTCCGCCAGAAACACCAAAAATGGATGCAGTCGATCACTGGGGTCAACGTGTTGGCGGGATCATGGTTCTGCTGGCTGCACTGGCGGTATTGGTGATTGGTGTTTATCCGGATCCAATTATCCAGATGGCGCTTGAAGCCGAGATTTTATCTCCAATTCACTTCATGCTGTCTCAGCAATAATCTTGAAAAAGAGAATTGTCTAGCAAAAAGCCCTCAATATTTGAGGGCTTTTTTGTTTTTATCAGGGTCAAAAAATGATTATAATAGACGGAATTTTATCTTAACCTTTTAGGTGTTCTCCCGTGGCTATCCATGAAATTCGTCATCCGCTCATTCGTCATAAACTCGGTTTACTGCGTCGTGCAGATATCAGCACTAAAAACTTCCGCGAGCTGGCGCAAGAAGTGACCATGCTGTTGACCTATGAGGCGACCAAAGATTTGCCAATGGTCGAGCATGAAATTGACGGCTGGAATGGTGCGGTCACGGTAGACCGTATTGCCGGTAAAAAAATTACGGTGGTACCAATTTTACGTGCCGGTATTGGCATGCTGGATGGTTTCCTGAACCTGATTCCAAGCGCCAAAGTGTCTGTACTGGGCTTAGAGCGTGATGAAGAAACGCTGGAAGCACGTACCTACTACAAAAAACTGGTACCGGATGTACAAAACCGTATTGCCATGATCATTGACCCAATGTTGGCCACCGGTTCATCTTTAGTGGCGGCGATTGATGTGTTAAAAGCCAGCGGCTGTAAAGATATTCGCGTGATGGTGCTGGTGGCTGCGCCAGAAGGCATTCATCGTGTAGAAGCAGCGCATCCGGATGTGGTAATTTTCACTGCCTCTGTGGATCAGGGCCTGAATGAAAATGGCTATATCGTACCGGGCCTGGGTGATGCCGGTGACAAAATTTTCGGTTCCGTGCAAAAAGACTGATTTTGCCAGTGAACAGAGAAGGGGCTTTTATAGCCTCTTTTTTATATACTAAGCTTGAAGCGCAAAAGGGGGACAGGTCGATGAGCAACGAACAATATCAGGGTAAAGTTAAGCAATACAACGCAGACAAGGGTTACGGCTTTATTGCCTGTCCGGAAGGCGAAGTGTTTTTTCATATTTCCGATTTCCCGGCCGATGGGATAGAACCGAAGCGAAATGACCGGGTGAAATTTAATGTGGTCAAAAACGGCAACAAGTTTAAAGCAGTGAAAATTGAGCGGGTTGAAGACCAGTCGGCCAAAGCCAAAAAATCCAAAGTGGCCGCCCATAACCAGTCGATTACTTCTTCCCTGCTGTCCAATTTCCGACGTTAGTACTGAGGTAGAATTTATATATTCTGCTTAAGTCGAGTATAAGAATAGAAAAGAGGCTTTTTAGCTTCTTTTTTATTACAATTATTAAAAATATCAAAGATAAGAGCGCATTATGTTTCAAGAGGGGAAAATCAAAAGCTATCATGAAGATCGTGGTTTTGGTTTTATTCAGATAGAGAAAGAGTCAAAAGATTTATTTTTCCACATCAAAGATTTTCCCAATAAGAATGTTCCACCTAAAATCGGTGAAAATCTAAAATTTATAATTGTTGAAGATGCAGGAAAATTTAAAGCCGCGAATATTGTGCGCTTAGACCTAAAAGTATCAGAGCCTGCTGAACAGAACAATCTACGATACAGAAATATCGAGGGTAAAGTTTCGTCAAGAGATAAAAAGAAGTCTTCATGGCTTAACTCAAAGATCATTACTGTATTAGGCTTAATCATTATTTTAGGATTAAGTATTTTGGTATATAAGAAATATCAAGAATATCAAGCTCAGAAACAGCAAAAACTTGAAGAACTGATGATTGCTCAGCAACAGATCGTAGCTGAGCAAAGAGCGGTACATGGCGAATTACCGGAACTTGGACTTAGTGAAAAAGGGAAAAAGAATTTAGAAAATGTCCAAGAGAATGTAGAGCAAGCGCTGCCTGTAAGTAGCAGCTCATCTGAACAATTTAAATGTGATGGCCGCGAGCATTGTAGTCAGATGAAGTCTTATGAGGAGGCTTTATTCTTTATTCGTAATTGCCCAAATACCAAAATGGATGGTGATGGCGACGGGATTCCATGTGAAAGCCAATTTCGATAAGGTATGAAAAAAGCGCCTGCAGGCGCTTTTTTATGGATTAAATACAGTCTTATTTGCTGTCACAGAACTTCATAAAGGCTTTCAGACCTGGACCCTGGTATTTCTGACGATGCACCAGCATAAATAAAGGCCGCGCCAGTTGCCAGAATGGAGTGTCTAAAATCACCAGCTGGCCTTTTTCACGTAAAGGCTCAATCGCCAGTTTTGAAATACAGGACATGCCTAAGCCGCCGGCCACAATTTTCAGAATGGCTTCATTATGACCCAGGGTTAAACGGATTTTGGCATCTGGCACATCTTTTAAAATGGCGTTATCAAATACTTCACGCGTGCCTGAACCTTCTTCTCGTAAAATCCATTCCACCTGTTTAAAGTCTTCTGCGGTTAAGGCACGGTCTAGCTGCGCCAGCGGATGATTCGGTGAACAGCAGACCGCCAGTTCATCATCACGCCAGTGGATACATTGCAGCTGCGGTAAATGACAGGAACCTTCAATCAGGGCTAAATCGAGCTGGAACTGGTTGACTGCTTCAATCATTTGACGAGTATTACCGACTTGCAGCTGTAAATGCGCCTGTGGCTGAATTTGTAGGAAGTTGGCCATTAAATCTGGCATCAGATAATCGGAAATGGTCAGGGTCGCGCCCAGACGCAAATCAATGCTTTGCAGCTCACCTTTGGCGGCCTGTTCAAAGGCCTCACAGCGACCCAGAATTTCAAGCGCCTGCGGGAGTAAAAAACGGCCCAGATCATTCAATTGCAGGCGTTTACCTAAACGGTCAAACAATGGTGCGCCTAAACCATCTTCCAGATCTGCTAAAGCCATACTCGCCGCACTTTGCGTCAGTTTGACGGCATCACTGGCCTTGGTTACTGTGCCTTCTTGAGCGACTGCTACAAAAACAGCCAATTGGCGTAAAGTCATGCGCATGAATATAGCCTTAACATTTAAAAAATATTAATAAATTATGCTGCCATGCTACCATGAGCGCAGTCTTTCATGCCACGTACAAATTATGTCAATTGAAAAATTTAGCCTAGAAACGGTGTTATCTGTACATCGCTGGACCGATACCTTGTTCAGCTTTACCATGACGCGTCCAGCCCACTTTAAATTTACTGCCGGGCAATTTGCGCGTATTGGCCTTAAAGTCGGCGATGAACTGGTGGTGCGGGCCTATTCAGTGGTGTCCTCACCTTTTGATGAAACCCTGGAATTCTTTTCAATTGTCGTACCTGATGGGGCCTTTACTTCCAATCTGCAACATCTGCAGGTTGGCGATGAGCTGTATCTGGAAAAAGTACCGTATGGCTTTTTAACCTTGGCGCGCTATCAGTTGCCTTTGCCACAAGACTTATGGCTTTTGGGTACCGGCACCGGACTGGCGCCGTTCCTGTCGATGCTGCAAGATTTTGACACCTGGAATAAATACCAGCATATCCATCTGGTCTATAGTGTCCGTACTGCCGCTGAACTGGCCTATGTCGAGCGGATTGAAGAAATTGCAGCGACTTTTGGCGAAGGGCATACAGGTTTTAAATTTGTGCCGATTATTACCCGTGATCCGAACGCACCTTTGCATGACCGTCTGCCGGTGTTAATCGCCAATGGCGAGCTGGAAAAAGCCGTGGGCCTGTCTTTTAATCCGGACAGCAGTCATGTGATGCTATGTGGTAACCCACAAATGGTGGAAGATACCAAAGAAGCCCTAAAAGCGCGTGGCCTGAGCATGAATCGCCGTGGAGAAGGCAATATTGCAGTAGAAAACTACTGGTAAGCTTGAATTCTACAGGCTTACTTTGATGATTTGCTATTTTCAGCCCGGTTTATTTTCTCTAGTTCTGTGAGGATGTGATGCAAGTGTTCCAATCCATGCTTATGGCCAGCGTCGCGCTAGTGGCGGCAACTACGCTACAGGCAAATATCACAGGCACGGAAACAGAAGTGACGGTACAAGAAGATGTGCTGATCTATACTGGCCCGCTCAGCCAAGATGCCAATACCCGTGCAGCTGCCTTGTTGAAGCAGTTCCCGCAAGTACAGACCCTGAAAATCACCAGTCAAGGTGGTGAAATTGGTCTGGGAATGGATTTGGGTGATCTGGTCTATGCGCATTAGCTGAATGTAGAAGTCGGGCAATACTGTTTTTCTTCTTGCGCCAATTATGTGTTTCCGGCCGGAAAGGTCAAATATCTGAACTGGCGCAGTCAGCTGGGCTGGCATGGCGGCGCCATGCAACCAATGCAGTTTGATGATGCAGACATGGAGCAGGCCTATCAGCAGTATATTGGCCCGATGCGCGCCAGAGAAACCGCGTTTTTCCAGAAAATTCAGGTCCAGCAGGCATCGACTACAGCAGGGCAAGCGCCTGAATATGCGCGCTATCAAGATTGTATTGGCTGGCGCTATACACGCCAGAAAATGCAAAGTTTGGGAATTGATCAGGTGCGCTATAAACAGCTGATCTGGCTACCCAAATCCAGTTTTAAGCAGCAGTGTATTTTTACCATTCGCTAGCGGATTAAATGAAACGTATATTCTATTAAAAAACCTCATCTGTATGATTCAGATGAGGTTTTTTGATGAAGTGTCAGCACCACTTGAATATGCTTAATGCACAAACATATCCATAAAATGACGGATTTCCTGAATCGCTGTTTCTGTATCAGTAGTCAGCCAGGTCGGTTCAAAAAAGCCGGCATAGTGTTCGACACGGTCTGCAGGGACCACCAGACGCACTGGACATTCTTCTTCCAGTAAGCGCCATGGAATAATCGGCACTTCATTATCGAGCCAGGCCGCGACATTACGCACATCAATCACCATGGCATTAATGCAGTCTGGAAACGGCATCACTGAAAACTCTTCAGTACGACGGCGGAAATATTCCAGATCGCCCCATTTTAGAAGAAAGCTCGGTTTACTGAACTCAATAATCCCGATTAAATGCTGATCACGCGTGTAGTGCAAAGCACATTGATGTGTGACGTCAGTGTCAAGATCAAGCGTTACACTTTGTTGACGATACGCCATAAAATTCTGGAGCATGAAAAAAAGAGTGACATATTATAGCGCATTTGTATGCGTTAAGGCAGCGCTTGTGGTGGGCGAGCTGAAGCAAATTGTTACCTGGCATTTTGCTGTATCAAGCAATGAGGGGCTGATCAGCACTGGAGAATGCTCAGGCTGCTGAATTTTTTCTCTCATCTAGGCGATTCTATATTCCTTTTCATGTGCTTATTCTTCTAATTTTGCATCAGTTATTCATCTGCTTATTGCGACTAAAAAGTATACAAGTCCTGTCAGCTGCTAAATCCAGTTTACGTCAAAATTTTGAATAAAATGAAAGCAGTAAAAAACTTCATTTTTTGTAATTACATTTTTCACCATCTCACAATGCTTTGTCACACAACACAACAATGCTTCTTGTTAGTATAAAAATTCGACAAGCGAATAGAAAAGAAGTGAGGGAAACATGAGCCATGATTTTAACAAGCCACCTCATGTCACAAGCGCAGAAGAAGTACAAAAGAAAAAACGTATGCCAGTTTTTATCTTGATTGCTGTGGGTGTTTTTCTGCTGGCACTGGTGGTGTATATGTTTGCGGATCGTGATCCTAAACCGAGTGAGGCACCACCTGGGCATCCGAATGCCAATGTAGAACAGGCTACACCCAATAACAGTACGCCTGCAATGGCTGAAGAAGGTGTGGCGACCACAGGTGTGGATGGCGACATTGGCACCGCTGTAGATGGTGATTCAGCCACTGCCACTGATGGCGATACCGCTACGGCCACCGCTCAATAAGTCTGAAGATTGCATAAACCCTGACCGTCAGTTCAGGGTTTTTTGCGATAGCCGTGCATTCTTACACGCTTGGTACTTCATAAAAACACGGTACTTAAAAATACAAAGTACTTAAACCTTTCATTTTTACCATGATCAAGATGCGCATCTTTTGCCATGAACAACGAATGTAGAAAGTCATAACAAGAGGGCAAGACATATGAATGATTATTTTGATGGAAACCCGAGAGGTGCAGGCTTCGATGCCATGTACTACTGGGAACAGTTTCATCCCATTTTATCGGCGATTGCCATACTTATTATTGGTTGGATTATTGCATTAATTGTCGGTGCAGCCATTAAAAAAGGCTTAGAAAAGCTGGGCACCAACCAGAAGCTGTCGCATGCCACCGGGCACCGTCCCAATGTAGAAAGTATCCTGTCCAGAGTTGCCTTCTGGATTATCATGATTATCGCGATTATCGCGGCGCTGAATGTGCTGAACCTGACAAGTGTCAGTGGGCCGTTTAGCAATATGATTCAAAGCTTCCTGGTCTTTATTCCCCAGTTGCTGGCAGCCATTGCGGTCGGTTTTATTGCCTGGATTGTCGCAACGCTGGTCAAAATGGGCCTGCAGCGCGTACTGAACCGTACCCAGCTAGATGAAAAGCTCAGTGCCGATGTCGGGGTTAGCCCGATTAGCCGCAATATCAGTGATATTGTGTACTGGTTAATCCTGCTACTGTTCTTGCCAATTGTGCTGTCGATTCTGGGTTTAAACGGCCTGTTATATCCAGTACAAAACATGGTCACTGAAGCCATTTCTTATCTGCCGAATATCTTTATTGCCGGCGTGATTATTTTTGTCGGTTATATTCTGGCCAAAATTGTCCGTGGTATTGTCGAAGGTTTAATTGGCAGTCTGAATCTGCAACAGCAGGCGCAAAAAATTGGTCTGTTCAAGAACTCTAACTTGCCGAAGCTGGTCGGTTCTTTTGTTTTCGCCATTATTATCATTACTGCATTAATCATTGCATTTGAAGCCTTGGGTATTGAGGCGATTTCTCAGCCGGCAACCGCCATGCTGCATGAAATCATGTATGCAATTCCGCATATTATTGCCGCTGGTTTAATTCTGATCATCGCCTATGTGGTGTCGCGTTTCGTGGCTAATCTGGTGGTTGAAATTATTTCAGGCACGGGTGTTGATGAAATTCCGGCCAAACTGGGCGTACAGCGTTTCCTCGGTACCACCAAAGTATCGACCATGGTCGGCTGCCTGATCGTGTTCTTTACCATGCTGTTTGCTGTGTCTGAAGCGGCTAACCGTCTTGGTTTCGAGCAGGTAAGTGGTCTGATTTCCATGTTCATTTACTTCGGTGCCAATATCCTGCTGGGCGCGGTCATTCTGGTGGTCGGTTTCTGGCTGGCGAATGCGGTGGCCAAAGTGGTCGAGCGTGGTGAATACAACAGTTCACGCTGGTTAGCGACGCTGGTACGCGTACTGATTATGGGTCTGGTCGTGGCAATGGGCTTACGTGCCATGGGCATTGCCGATTCTATTGTGAACCTGGCCTTCGGTTTAACCTTGGGTGCAGTTGCGGTGGCCTTTGCTCTGGCCTTTGGTCTGGGTGGCCGTCAACCGGCAGAACGTGTTTTAACCGATCTGATTGATAAAGCCAAACGCGAAGCCAAGCAGCCGAATCCGTTGAAACAGGAGCTGGATAGTGCGGCCAATAGTGGCTTTACGACCCCAGGAGTAAATCCAATGAACAAAAAGGACTCGCCACAAGAGACAAATACTCCCATGACTACGGATTTGTCGAATACCACACCGGCAACACTGACCACTGCACCGCAGGAAGATGAAGCATCGGGTGCAGATCAGGTTACGCCTGATACGCTAAAGGTAGACCCGGCGCATCCGGCCAGCAATAATCCGTTTGGTTCAACTGGTGAAAAAGAACCGGATGTCGATGCACATCAACCACAAAAAGATGACCCGAAATAACCTGTCATCTATCTACAAGGTCGATCAAACTGAGTGTTGATCGACCTCGTTTTTTGTTGAAAACTGGAGAAGCAGAATGATGAAAAAGAAAGCGCCTTCCAATCTTTTTGCACCCGTAGTGATTGCAGGGATTACCATTGGCTTTTTGGCCAGCGCCTATAAATTTATTTTTGCCAAAACTCAAAACCAAAATCAAAACCAACCCGGCCAGAGCGCTGATGATTCGGGCGATACCGGGCAAGCTGCGACCAAAGTCGATGATGTTGTATAAATGAACAATTTTTTGCTATAGTGAAGCTTCATAAAAAAGGAATAAATATTTCATATATTTTAGATGCTTAGATTTAATCTGTATGAAATATTCAGGGAATAAAATCGACGAAAGTCTATTTGGGGAAGACCTTATGTTAAAAATTAGCTTAAAACAATCAGAACAGCCGGCAGTATTACCAAAGCATATTCAGTGCGCCGTGATGAAAATGCAGCAGACCATTTTACGTGTACAACGCCAGAATCATCTGTGCTTATTGCGCACAGATTATCTGGAATAATTCATCTACTAGTTTTATAAACCATCAGACATATTGGGCGGCGGCATGCGCTGACGCCCAGGCCCACTGGAAATTATAACCACCTAAATGGCCCGTCACATCCAGCACCTCACCGACAAAATACAAGCCTTTCTGCTTTTTACTTTCCATGGTTTTGGAAGAAACTTCAGTGGTATCGACGCCACCTAAAGTCACCTCTGCGGTACGGTAGCCTTCGGTACCTGACGGTTTGACTTCAAAGCTGTGCAGGCGCGCTGCAATCTGCTCCAGTTTTTCATCACTCAGCTGCCCGATGGCGCTTTCCGCCTGTTCCGGCCAGATCAGCTGTTGCAGCTCTGCCACCACACTTTTCGGTAAATGTTCGGCCAGTAAGGTACGTAACAGCACTTTCGGCTGGCTGGATTTTTTGGCTTTAAAAAACTCGGCTAAATCCACGGCCGGCAGGAAGTCGATATGAAAACTTTGGCCGACATCCCAGTAATTGGACAGCTGCAGCGAACTTGGTCCGCTTAAACCGCGGTGAGTAAACAGCAAAGCTTCGGTAAAGCTGTTTAGCGTATTGGAAAGTGTGGCCTCTACAGCATTACCACTGAGGCGGGTGGTGACTTCTTTAAAACTGTCGGAAAAGGTAAACGGCACCAAGCCGGCACGGGTCGGATAGACATGATGGCCAAACTGCTTGGCAATTTCATAACCGATTCCGGACCCTCCCAACGTCGGAATGGACAGGCCGCCACTGGCGATCACCACAGATTCTGCCTGAAAATAACCTAAAGTGGTTGCGACCTGAAAACCCAAATCATCTATGGCGGTCATGGCTTTGACTTCACAGCTGGTTTTAATCTCGACCAGACCGGTTTTGTCACACTCGGCCAGCAGCATATTCAGAATGTCTTTGGCGCCATTTAAGGTAAACAGCTGCCCATGTTTACGTTCTTCATAGTCAATGCCATATTCGCAGACCAGCCCGATAAAATCCCAATTGGTATAGCGGCTGAGCGCGGAAATCACAAAATGCGGATTATGTGAAATATAGTTGCTTGGCTCGACATAGAGGTTGGTGAAATTGCATTTACCACCGCCCGACATCAGGATTTTCTTGCCAACTTTATTGGCTTTTTCCAGCACCAATACTTTGCGTCCGCGCTGGGCAGCCATATAGGCGGTCATTAAACCAGACGCACCGGCACCCAAAACTAGAACATCGTATTGATTTGCTGTTGCCATGTTGCACCGAGAGAAAATGAAAGCGGACTATTATAGACTTTATCGTTTGATGATGCCGCATTTTCCAGATTGAAATGTGCGCAGAATATTTACTTTTCCTATAAAGCAGGAATGGTCTATCAATAAACCAAATCATCGTTAGCAAGGCCACATTTTACTGTTTCAAGGTGATTTTTTACGCGGCAAAGTCGTGTTTATTCGATCTGGTTTTATTTTTAAGTTGTTTTAAATCAATAGTTTAGTATTTATTAAAGGGGCATTGTTGTTCAGAATAAATAGCAATTTTTAGACATATTTTTTATGTCATGACTTTGTCTCTTGGGGAACACAATGAATAAAACATTATTAAGCCTGGCGGTAATTTTGAGTATTGCTCTCACTGGCTGCGGTGGCAGTGACAGCAATACGGCAGCATCTTCAAATCCATCTGCACCGGCTCCTGTGACGCCAACTTCACCTGGTTCAACACCTGATACCACGCCTGTCACTGCCAGCTTGATCAATGACGTTCGCTTTGCAGATCTGGCCACCGAATTTAGTGCCCAGACTTTTGGTCTGGACAGCTGGAATCCGAAAGCGATGGTGGTGCATCAGGATATTTTGTATGTGGCCAATGACAGCGCCGAGGCAAGCATTTTGCGTTATGACCTGAAAGCCAAGCGAGTCTTGAGTTCGATCCATGCCCAGAATATTTCCGGCATTGGTCGGCCGTGGAATCGGCTGTTTGATTTAAGTGTACATAACGACCGCTTATATGCGGCTTCTTATTCGTCTAACCGGGTCGATGTCTTTGATTTAGGCTCAGGCGAACCACAATTTCTGATGTCGTTGGGAACCGGCAGTTGGTCGGGTGATCAGCACAATACCGTGGTGGTGCATCCCATGTCGGTGGCAGCGAATGATCAATATGTATTTGCCACAGATACGCATAGCCGGATTAATGTCTGGAAGCAAAGTGAGATCAGTAGCACCAATCATTTAAAAGCCAAAAAATATGCACGTTTGTCCTTGCCGAACTGTGGTTATAACTGTAGTGCGCGTTTGGAAGCTGTCGGTAATTTGCTGTATGCCAGTTTTAATAATGGCATGAGCTATGTATATGACCTGACTCATCTTGAAGAAGGCGCAACCAACGTGGCGGCGACGCGACAGGAAAATGTGGGAACACGGGTATTTCATGCCGCGGATGACCAGCGTTTTTATGCAGCCCATACTTCAGGCCGGATCGACAGTTCAGCTTTACCAAATACGCAAAATCTACAGAATATTTTTCCAGCCGCAGTTATGTGCTGCAAGATGGTGAAAGTTGGGAAACCCTGACCAATGAAAACCTGCGCCATTTTTATATGGATAATATTTTATCGGCAAATTTACAGCATCTGGGGCAAAATTACCCCGGCCTATGCGCGTGAATGGGTGATTATGATTACCAATTTTGCCTATCTGGTGAATAGCCCTGAGTTTAAACACATCTGGTTTAACCATAAAGCGGTCATGGGGCATGACTTCTTTGGCAACAAGGGCCAAGTGGTCGGAGATGGCGGTTACTTTACCGCAGCGGAGTATCAAAAATATTATGATGAGATTATGAACCGTGGCAAAGTGATGCTCGGGGTGACCACCGTGGGCGGCGGTTTAGGTGGACGAAATGTGCTGGGAGTCGATACCTGGCTGTTCTATGCGCATTATTTTAATACCAGTATTGGCATTGTGGGCCATGAGTTCGGCCATCACTGGGGCAGCCACGACAGCGCCTGGGCCAAAGGTGGCTATGGTTTACAGGAAATTAATCAGCAATTGCATCAATATTTACAGCGTAAACAGCGCTTGCCGTATATGGACCCAGAGCTGAATAAATTCCACTTAACGCCACGGGCTGAGCTCTATAACGGGGTCGCAGAAAATATGCGCCGACCACGTCCGGATTCACATGTGAATCATCTGGAGCGCTATTTTGCCGCCAATCCATTGCCAGAGACCAATCAGCCTTAAGTTCTGATTTTTTCTTCCATCCAGTTGAAACTGTATCCGCTGGATGGAAGCCCGATTGAGGACGTGACAACAGACGAACTTTGAATTTCACAGCACATACAGATCATCAACAAAACTTTCATCAGACTTTTTTATGATCTGTTTATATGAAGATGTCGAGCTTCAACTTGACGCAGTTGCACTTTGATTTGCTTAACAATAAACAGAAATGTCGGCTAGACATCTATATCTGGTATCGGACTTTATAAAAAAGGAAAAAATCAATGAATCAAACCGCGGGGCTGGATCAGCTCAAACAATACAACCTGATCACCTATATTCTGTATATCGTCGGCTTTTTTGTCGGTGTTACGCCAATTATTGCCATTATCATGAATTATTTAAAACGCGCGGAAATGCGTGGTACCTGGCTGGAAAGTCATGTGAACTGGCAAATCAAAACCTTTTGGGTGACGCTGATTGCCTATCTGGTCGGTGCGGTTCTGACCACCATTCTGATTGGTTTTATTGTGCTGTTGCTGGCCTTTATCTGGCATATCTACCGTTTGGTGAAAGGCCTGATGGCGCTAAACAATAACCAGCCGGTATCATAAATAGACTGCACTTGAAGCTAATGCTTTAAAACGCGCGTCCCTGTAGCCCGCCAGTATGAATCAGTAAAATTTTCTGGTCTGGCCCAATTTTATCTTGATCAATCAGATCAAAGATGCCGCGCAGCATTTTGCCGGTATAAGCCTGCTCCAGCGGAATGTTATAACGCTGCTCAAACGTCTGAATAAACTGGATTAATTCGGGTGTGGTTTTGGCATAACCGCCACAGCAATAATTATCCAGAATACGCCAGTTGCGTTTGGTCGTGAGCTGCGCGACCTCCTGAGTTAAAAAATCACCTTTTAAGGCCGAAAATCCCAACAATTGCTGATGTTGCTGGCTGGCCTCAATCAATCCGGCAAGCGTACCACCCGTACCGACAGCACAGCAGATTAGATCGAATTGCGCATCTTCCGCTGTCAGAATTTCCCGGCAGCCTTGAACCGCCAGCGCATTGGTGCCACCTTCCGGAATCAGATAAAAATCGGGATATTGCTGTTGCAGGCGCTGCAAAAAATCGGGCTGATCTTTCTGGCGATAGGCATTTCGGGAGATAAATTCCAGCTGCATGCCAAATTGCTGTGCCGTGGCCAAGGTCGGGTTTAGAGGACGCTGCGCCAGTTCTTCACCGCGAATCATGCCTAGACTCTGAAAACCAAACTGGTGTGCGGCAAAAGCGGTTGCAGCAATATGATTGGAATAGGCTCCGCCAAAGGTCAGTACTTTTTCAAACCCCTGTTGCCGGGCGGCCAGCAGGTTGTATTTCAGTTTAAAAAACTTGTTGCCCGAAATCTGCGGATGAATCAGATCCAGCCGCTTGATGCTGATGCGCTGGTGGCGATATTCAATGTGCTGATAAGGCACTTGCTGGGCAATAGAATCAAACATAGACAGAACGGAACGTTTTTGACAATTCTAACTGAAAACGGGGCGCGGTCAGTAAAGACATTTAAATAATCTCTCACGATAAAAGCTGGATCAGGCTTGCATAAAAACAGTAACTGTGTAAAAAATAAACAGATAGACCTTGCAGAAAGGGAGAATAATGATGAAAAGAATCATCTTCCTGCTTATTTTAATCCAGGGCGCTTTACTGGCAGCTTGTGACCCGACCAGAGATTTAAACCAGCCGAAAACGGAAGAAACACGCAGCATGATTATTGGCGGTGTGCCGGTGCATGATCAGGATTATCTGGTGCCCAAGCAAGAAGCGAGTGTGAGGCCAGAGCAGACCGATCCATCACAGATTTATTAATATTGTATTTAATTGATGATCTTGAAAAGCGCTCAGGCCATGCTGGTATCTGGGCGCTTTTTTATGGCAAGCAAATTTCAGCAGATTGATTAAAATACGGAGTGAATTTTATAAGGTCAGTATAAAGATCTATAGTGAAAAATATCGTGAAAATCAAAACAACTGGTAAAAAATAGGAAGATATTCAAAGTACTTGCTTGTAAAATGCCGGCAGATCATTGTATTGGATAGGACTGTGGAATCCGTTTTTATTTTGGGATCAATTGCGCTGGCATTGATGTTGGGGGCCATGAGTCCGGGGCCAACATCAATTTATGTGGCGAAAAACTCGATTGCGATTTCACGTCAGCATGGTCTGTTTACCGCGCTGGGCACCGGTTTGGGCGCAGCCATCTTTGGTTTGCTTGCGGTGCTGGGCTTACAGGCCTTTTTACTGGCTGTGCCATCGGCTTATCTGGCCTTAAAAATTTGTGGCGGTTTATACCTGCTGTGGCTGGCATTTAAAATTATTAAACATGCCAAAGACCCGATTCAGGCCGATCATGCTGCCGGCACACAAATGTCCTTACACCGTGCTTTTATGACCGGTCTGATTACCCAATTGTCGAATCCTAAAATTGCCATTGTGCTGGCCAGTATTTTTACCGCGCTATTACCCAAAGAGATTCCGCTGTATTTTTATTTTGTCCTGCCTATTCTGTGTTTCTTTATTGATGCCGGCTGGTGTTCCTTGCTGGCGGTGGCACTATCGGCGGAAAAACCGCGCGCAGTCTATTTAAAGTTTAAAAAAGTGTTTGATCGTGCGGCCGGTGTGGTGATGACGCTATTGGGGCTAAAACTGATTTTTGGTATGAAATAGATGGTTTAAATTGTATTGATCGTTGATCAATATATCTCAAAAAAGCCTCCGTTTTGTCGGAGGCTTTTTTATCTTAGAACATATTTTCTTCAGAATTGGCAGAAATCCGGTGGATGGATAAATCTGCGCCATTAAATTCTTCTTCCTGACTTAGACGAATCCCCATCAGCAGTTTAAGCATGCCATAAATCAGGAAACCACCGGCCAGTGCAATCAGAATTGCCAGCGCTGTGCCGAACAGCTGGGAGATCAGGGATACGCCCCCCATACCACCAAGCCATTGCTGCCCAAAGATACCGACTGCCAGTCCACCAAAAGCACCACATACGCCATGCAAGGGCCAGACACCAAGCACATCATCAATCTTGAGTTTATTCTGGGTATAGGTGAAGAGTTTGACAAACATAATCCCGGCGATGCCGCCAATCACAAAGGCACCGAGTGGATGTACCACATCGGAGCCGGCGCAGATGGCCACCAGACCGGCAAGTGGACCATTATGTAAAAAGCCCGGGTCATCTTTGCCTGCAATTTTAGCGGCTATTGTGCCCCCGACCATCGCCATTAAAGAATTGATCGCCACCAGTCCGGAAATGGCATCCAGACGCTGGGCACTCATCACATTAAAGCCAAACCAGCCGACAATTAAAATCCAGGAACCCAAAGCCAGAAAAGGAATCGACGAAGGCGGATGCGCACTGATACGACCATCTTTTTTATAGCGACCATAACGCGCGCCCAGCAGAATCACCGCGGCCAGTGCAATCCAGCCCCCCATGGCATGCACCACCACCGAACCGGCAAAATCATGGAAACTGGCACCAAAGCTGTGTGCCAGCCAGCGTTGCAGACCAAAGTTGCCATTCCAGATCATCCCTTCAAAAAATGGATAAATCAGCGCCACCAGAAATAAGGTCGCCAAGGCCTGCGAATGCATTTTGGCACGTTCGGCAATCCCACCAGAAATAATGGCCGGAATCGCCGCTGCAAAGGTCAGCAGGAAAAAACAGCGCATCAGGTTATAGCCATGATCGGCCGCCAGAGTGGTCGAGCTATGGAAAAAATGCTGGCCATAGGCAATGTAATAGCCCACCAGAAAATAGGCCACTGCAGAAATAGCAAAGTCTGTGAGAATCTTGCTTAGGGCATTGACCTGATTTTTATGCCGAACGGTGCCGAGCTCTAAAAATGCAAATCCGGCATGCATGGCCAGCACCAGCACTGCACCAAGAAGGAGAAATAATAAGTCGATATTTGGCATTGTGCGTTCCAATTGAGTGCACGGGATCAGGAAAAGAAACTCAGTATATCGAGGCGAATAGATTGTAAAAGAGGGGCAGACTGCGGAAATTTTGATGAAGAATTTCGTGAAATGAATAAGACTCGATATAAAGCACAGTGCGGTTTTTTGCACCAAATCAAGTCTTTTTTGAACGCTGTAAAATTCAATATTATTGGCTATTTTTGAAGGATTTAAATTGATTGATACAAAGATGTGCAGCAGTTTGTATGTTTACGGTGCATTTTGAAACAGGCTGGACTGTTTAGAAAATTTTAAAAATTAAGGCGAAAATTGCTGCGAGGGCTAATGTGGTTGCGTGTAGGAACAGAAAAAGTGCGAAAAAATAGCAAGGAATACTGGATGTAAAACAAAAGAACCCCATTAGCGGGGTTCTGTTTATAAAAGTGACTTAGCTCAAGAGAACTGAATTAATCAGTAAAATGTACTGGAATCCATTGATAGCTTTTACCATCTTTTGAATAAATATGGCCGATGCCCGGGAACGGTAAATGCGCGGCCGCAATAGTCTGACCGTCTTTGGCATATTCAGCAAAATGCTTTAAGCGAGTTTCGACTGCTGCTTTCGGGTCAATATCGAATTCAATGGCGGTTTCAGGTTTATCAAACTGAATGGTATGCGAATGCACAATATCGCCAATAAACACCAGTTCCTGCTGCTCATGCTTTAATTTAAAACTGTAATGTCCCGGTGTATGCCCGAATGATGGCTTAAATTGAATATCACCAAATGCTAAAGATTTGTCTGAAAAGACTTTAATATTTTTCGCTTTTTCATAAGGTGCTAAAGCCGCTTTGATTTTTTCCACCGTACCCAAAAAGCCAGCCTGTTTATCTTTAGGCAGTTTTTTTACAGTATTGGGATTGAGCCAGAAATCATATTCAGTTTTGGCAATATGCAAGGTTGCATTGGGATAATTGGCTACACCATTATTGGAAATCCCACAGACATGGTCAGGGTGTAAATGTGTCAGAAAGACACCATTCACTTGTTCAGGCTGATGGCCTGAGGCTTTTAAATTGTTATAGATTGAACCTAAGTGATCGCCAAAACAGCTGGCTGCACCGCTATCAACCAGATAAAGCTGACTGCCGGTATTCACCAGAAAGGCATTGACGGAGGTCTGGATGCCTTTGGCTTGATCGGCATAGTATTTTTTCAGAATCTCGCTGACTTCCTGATCTGCCGCACCTTTAAATTGTGAGCGGTTGAGATAGTTGGTGCCATCGAGCAGGGCGGTAATCTGATAAGGCCCAAACTGATGCTGATAATAGCCCGCGACCTGTTTTTGTTGGGGGATGGTCGGTTCAGCGGCTTGGACTGTGGTGAAAGTTGTAGTGCTTAGGCTTAGAGCGAGAAGGATTGGTTTTAAAGTTTTCATGGGTTCTTATAAATTATTAAGGAAGAAATTGTTTTAGCACGTTTTTATAAATATATTAATGCTTATATTTAATCAATTGATTGACAATTAAAAAACTATGCGAGATGTAATTAAGTTGTTAAAAAACTATCATCAATATTTAGAACAGGTTATTTCAGAGTTAGAGAAATATTCAGATGAGGTCTTCATTGAAAGGTTCATACAAGAACAAGAGAAAAATAAAGTATCAGATCTGTATCAATCGATTAGATTAATGCGTGGCAGTATTTATCAAAGTAAAAATATAAGCAGCACAGTTTTGACATTGATTGATAGTTGGCAACAAGAACAGCAGATTTTCTTTGCTAATTCAATTGAATCAGAATTGGATAATTTAACAATTGTATTTAGGGGATTTTCGCATGTATTGCCAGAAACCAATCTGCCAACTTTTGGTGAGGGTGGATTGTATTTTTTGCTTGAAGGTTCTCAGGTCTTAATTACTAATTATAAAATTATTCATGGTTTCGCTATTGCTTGTACACCAATTTTTAATCGTTTAGATGAAAAAATAAACAAAGAAATAAATCCTAAGTTTGAGAATAAAGTACAGCAGGTCAATGAACTAATAAATGACTTGAAACTTTATAAGGGTGAAGCATCTGCTCGCAAGACTAAAGAAATCTATAAACGAAAATATAAAAGCTATAAAGATACAGTACACCTTTATGAAGCATTTATTATCTTACTGATTGTCCTTTCACTAGCTTTGATTTTTGCACAATTATATGCAAGAAATTTCTTTGAAACCTTGAGTTTAGTAAATGTTATTACTGTTAAGGTGGCAATAATTGGGGTAGTTGTGACCTTGTTCACATATTGTTTTAAGCAAATTGGTTTTTATCGAAAAATTTCAGAGCAAGCACATCAAACGTACATGGAGTTAGAAGCATTACCTGAATTTCTTACTCACTTGCCTGAAGAAAAACAACATGAAATTCGAGCAGATCTAGCAAAGCGTTATTTTGGACAAAATTTATTTGATTCAATAAAAGAAGATTCAGCTTCTATTCAAGAACAGGCAAAAGCGAATGCTGAAGTTTTAAAATCAACATCAGTTCTGTTAGAAGTGATTAAAAAGCAGAATTCTCAGTCGTAATTTATTTTATTGGAGGCGACATGGATGTCGCCGTTCACTTGTGGTACAGGGACGTATCATCAAGTGAACAAGAGATTTTTGTTACTTTTGATCTTTCAAAAGTAAGGGAATGCCTATGCAAAGCAAATATATTTTATAACGCAGATTAAAATGGGGCTGTGATTCAATAATCCTCTCCCTAACCCTCTCCTTTAAAAACGGAGAGGGAACTTAAAGGCATAAAAAAGCCCCTACAACGTAGAGGCTTTTTCTCATCTTAATCTCAAATATTAAGACACTTTATCACCCGGTTTGGCACCAGATTCAGGTGAAATCACCCAAACACCTTCGCCATTACCCGCAGCGAGTACCATACCGTTCGAGATACCAAAACGCATCTTACGTGGTGCAAGGTTTGCATTCACAGAGAGTAATCGCTATTTATAGAATGGGATATAAGAAAGACTATTATTTTGATTGATTTAATATTTTCTCAATGTCCTTAGAGAAATCGACAAGCTCGAACTCTCCAGTATCGCAATTTGCTAACTTACAAACTTCTTCTTCATACTCATCAGAACCCATTGAAGCTATCGCTTTTTGCTTCCAATACTCTGCTTTTTTTATACTTTGTAACTTTTTAGGTAATCGAAAATTATACTCATCGACAAGTGTTCTTTGTGCGATAGGTGAACCTTGTTCGCCTGCTTTTTCTAAGAATTTTAGATATTTGGTGGGATCATATTCAAAGTGTTGAGCTAGTAAATACGAGGCATAAGCATTATTTTGATCTGATAATTTTTCAATAGGGCTTATATCAATTTCAGATTTTAGTTCAGTTTCTTTGAAGAATAATACGAATTCAAGAAGAGCCATAGATGCAGATGGATCACCCTGTAAAATATATTTATTTAAGGTCGCAAGGTATTTTCTTTTTTCTACATTAATATACTGATTGATCTTTGCTTCATTATTTTCTTTTAATAATTGATCTAATTCAGGTGAATATGAAATTGAGTTCGGTGCTGATGGATCAGACATTAATGAATTTATAAGCTTTTGATATTTATCTTTCGCTATTTGAATAGTCGGACTAAATTTATATGTTATTTCATTTTCAGTGGAATGTACCATCAGTGAGATGAACAAACTAATAATCAATATGGATATTTTTCTTAACATGGTTGTACCTTTTTATATGAAAAAGGCTTCCGAAGAAGCCTTATTTTAAAAATATCAATTAAGACACTTTATCACCTGGTTTAGCACCAGATTCAGGTGAAATCACCCAAACACCGTTGCCATTGCCCGCAGCGAGTACCATACCGTTTGAAATACCAAAACGCATCTTACGTGGTGCAAGGTTTGCCACCATCACCACCAGTTTGCCTTTTAAGTCTTCAGGCTTATAGAACTCACGAATACCGCTAAATACGTTACGTGGCTCAGCTTCACCCACATTTAACGTCAATTGAAGAAGCTTGTCAGAACCCTCAACGTGAGCTGCTTCTAAGACTTCAGCCACACGTAGGTCAACTTTCATAAAATCATCAATATTAATGATTTCAGCTTCACCGACTTTCGGTTCTGGCTTTTTCTCAGCTTTCTTCTCTTTTTTCTTTTCCGCTTTTGGTGCTTCCGCAGGCGCAGCTAAAGAATCTTTAGATGCATCGACCATCGCTGCGACCGCTTTCGGGTCAACACGTTGCATGAGCGGTTGGAACAATGCAATTTCATGACCAACTAATACAGTTTTACGTGATGCAAAGTCAAAGCTGTCGAGTTGTAAGAAGGCTTGAACTTGTTCAGCCAATGTTGGCAATACAGGCGCCAAGTAAACCGCCAATTGACGGAACAGGTTAATCCCGACAGAACACACATCATGCACTTGCTGTTCTTCGCCTTCAATTTTCGCAAGCGCCCAAGGCTTTTTCTCGTCGATGTATTGGTTGGCTTTATCCGCCAGTGCCATAATTTCACGAATCGCAGTAGAGAATTCACGTGCTTCGTATGCTTGCGCGATTGAATCACCAGCGTCAATAAAGCTTTGCACCAGTTCAGGCTCGGCACAGGTTGCACTTAACTTGTTATCAAATTTGGTGTTGATGAATTTGGCACAACGGCTGGCAATATTCACTACTTTACCCACCAAGTCAGAGTTTACTTTCTGCACAAAATCATCCAGATTCAGGTCAGAATCTTCAACTTTATCAGACAGTTTAGACGCGAAGTAATAACGCAGATATTCCGGATTCAAGTGCTGTAAATAGGTTTCTGCTTTAATGAAGGTGCCGCGAGATTTCGACATCTTCTGACCATTTACAGTCAAGAAACCGTTTACAAATAAACCGGTTGGGGTGCGGTAGTTGGCACCTTCCAGCATTGCTGGCCAGAACAGCGCGTGGAAATAGACAATATCTTTACCAATGAAGTGATAGACCTCATTGTCAGAATCTTTTTTCCAGTAATCATCAAAATTCAGGTCTGGACGTTTGGTTTTGACGTAGTTTTCAAAGCTCGACATATAGCCAATAGGTGCATCAACCCAAACGTAGAAATATTTATTTGGCGCATCCGGAATTTCAAAGCCGAAGTAAGGTGCATCACGAGAAATATCCCAATCCGATAAACCTGCTTCAAACCATTCATCTAACTTGTTGGCGATTGAAACAGGTAAACGACCTTCGTCACGTGTCCATTTTTGCAGGTATTCACCAAAGTTTGGCAATTTAAAGAAGTAATGATCTGACGATTTCTCGACAGGTGTTGCACCGCTTAACGTCGATTTTGGATTTAACAGTTCAGTGGCGTTATACGTAGTTCCGCAGACTTCACATGAGTCGCCGTACTGATCTTCGGCTTTACATTTCGGGCAGGTGCCTTTAATGAAACGGTCCGACAGGAACATGCCTTTTTCCGGGTCGAACAGTTGTGTCACAGGACGAACGGCAATATTGCCGGCATCACGGTTCTTGAGATAAATTTCTTGCGCGCGCGCCTTGTTGGTGTCGCTATGGGTAGAATCATAATGATCAAAATCGACCTTAAAGCCGGCAAAATCACGCATATGTTCGGCCTGAACATTGGCAATCTGCTGTTCTGGTGAAATACCGTTGGCTTCAGCACGTAGCATGATGGCGGTACCGTGAGCATCATCCGCACAGACATAAGTCACTTCATGGCCCATTGCACGCATGGCACGAACCCAGATATCTGCCTGGATATAACCGAGTAAGTGGCCCATATGGATTGGACCATTGGCGTATGGAAGGGCGTTGGTGACTAAAATTTTACGCACGGATTAACTCTCTCATTCGTATTCATTATGCAATGTCCGCGATTTTACCTTAGATGATGCAGGCTTGCACAAGGGAATCGGTGAATTCTTTTCAGGACCGGATAAAATCTGCATTTCTGTGCCGAAAAAACAGAAAAAACCAAGTCTTTGACTAAGATTTATAATTCCTGTGGCTGCACTGGCTTAACCTTCGTTTAAATACCCGTTAAACTAGGGCATTCGGTTGTATATCCAGATTTGGAGTAACTTTATGTCGTGGCTTTCTTCACTAAAATCGGTCTTTGCTCCTGCACAGGAGGTGAAAGAGGAAGAAATCCAGAAGGTACTGCAAAACTATGTACTTCCTGCTTCCCAAAACGCACTCAAAGAGCGTATTTCTCAGGTCAATGTACAGGGACAAATCCTGCAATTAACTATCAATACTTATCCGGAAGAAAAACAGTATTTGCAGCAGATTCATGATGAACTGGCCGATGTACTCGAGCAATGCGGCATCAAGGAACTGAATCTGCATGTGGTGCAGCAAAAAACCGGGGCGAAAAAAGAGGGCGGCTGTGGTCATAACCATGCCGAAGGTGAAAGCTGTTCCAGCAAGCCACAAGTTGCAGCAAAATCCAGTCTGCCACCTGTGGTCGATGCTTCGGCAAGTTCAGATGCGCTCAAGCAAGCCAATGCCAACTATCAACCCCAGCAAGAAGAAGCGCCAATTCAAAAAGCTGCACCGCAGCAGCGTGATGTGCCAAAACATCCACGTATTCAAAACGTAATTCTGGTGTCATCCGGTAAAGGTGGGGTTGGAAAATCAACCACTACCGTTAATCTGGCCTTGGCGATGCAACAGCTGGGTCTGAAAGTGGGTGTATTGGATGCCGATATTTATGGCCCGAGTATTCCAACCATGCTCGGCAATGCCGGCCAAACCCCGATGATTGAAGCCGAGCATTTTGTGCCTTTAGATGCTTATGGGATGGCGGTGCTGTCGATTGGTCATTTAACTGGTGATCATAATACCCCGGTGGCTTGGCGTGGACCAAAAGCTACGGGTGCCCTGATGCAGTTATTCAATCAGACCTTGTGGCCAGATTTAGATGTACTGGTGATTGATATGCCGCCGGGAACCGGTGATATCCAGTTAACCCTGGCGCAGCGTATTCCGGTCACGGGTGCCGTAATTGTCACTACACCGCAAAACGTAGCCTTAATGGATGCGACCAAAGGCATTGAGCTGTTTAACCGTGTACAGATTCCGGTGATAGGTGTGATTGAAAATATGTCGACGCACATCTGTTCTAACTGTGGTTTTGAAGAGCAAATTTTTGGGACCGGTGGTGGCGATCAACTGGCCGAGCAATACGATATTCCATTACTGGGCCGTTTGCCGCTGAATGTACAGATTCGTGAAAATGCCGATGCCGGTAAACCGTCTGTGATTGCCGAAGATGATGCAGCCGACAGCTATCGGGAAATTGCCCAGAAAATTATGGATAAACTGCCAAAAGCAGACAAAGACCAGAACCGGATTTTTTAATTCTGTAATGTAGTGAATAGAAAAAAGCCCAATCTTCAGATTGGGCTTTTGTTTTAGGCAGATGATAAACCGGATGGCGTCGATTTTTGCTTTCTGGCTTGCAGCACATTAACAGCCACTGCAATCACCACCATGATGGTACCGGCAATATCGGTATAGGTTTCCGGAATAATCATCATTAAGGCACCCACCCCCATGAAAATTCGCCAGAACCAGTTTAAACCGGTTTTGAAATAGCCCTCGACCGCCGCGCCCAAGGCTAGAATCCCAATAACCGAAGTCACGGTAATGCTGACAATGGTGGTCCAGGCCGGGAAGGCAAATTCACGCGCATTAACGGCCACATTGGTGGTATCAATCATCAGCATGGCCGGGTTATATACAAACAGGAACGGCACAATAAAACCGGCCAGTGACAGTTTCAGTGCCTGAAAACCGGTCCGCATCGGGTCGCCGCCAGCAATCCCGGCACCGGCAAAGGCGGCCAGCGCCACTGGCGGGGTGATATTGGCAAACAGACCAAAATAGAACACAAACATGTGCGCTACCAAGGTCGGAATATCAAAATGGGCCAAGGCTGGTGCAGCCATGGTCGCGGTAATGATATAGGCCGGAATCGAAGGCAGGCCCATGCCCAGAATCATGGAAGCCAGCATGGTAAAGAACAGGGTCAGGAACAGGCTGCCCGCACCAATACTCATAATGGATGAAGTCATGACAGTACCGAAACTGGTCAGGCTGACCACCCCAATGATAATCCCGACCACCGCACAGGCCGCCATCACCGATAAGGACTGCCGGGCACCATCGGCCAGGGCATCCAGAATCTCCCGAATTCCCATGCGGGTAGATTTTCTAAAGGCTGCCACAATAACCGTAAGCACAATGGTATACACCGCGGCATAACTGACCGGAATTGACTGGAACAGGAAAAACACCAGCGCCACAATCGGAATCAGCAAATGTCCGCGCTCTTTTAGCACTTCTTTAACCCGAGGTAAATCTGCTTTGGGTACCCCTTTTAGGTTGTCTTTCCCGGCACGAAAATGGACTTGGGCCATCACGCCTAAATAATACAACAGCGCCGGCAGGGTCGCGGCTAAGGCAATGGTACCATAACTGACGCCGGTGGTTTCCGCCATAATAAAGGCACTGGCGCCCATCACTGGCGGTAAAATCTGTCCACCGACCGAAGCACTGGCTTCCACGGCGCCGGCAAAATTTTTGTGATAGCCAATCTTTTTCATCAGCGGGATGGTAAAGGAACCGGTGCCGACCACATTCGCCACTGCTGTACCATTAATACTGCCCATAAAGCCACTGGAAATAACCGCCACCTTGGCCGGGCCACCCTGTTTATGTCCGGCCAGTGCCATGGCCAGATCATTAAATAATTTGCCCATCCCCGATTTGGCCAGAAAAGCGCCAAATAAAATAAACAGGAAAATGAAAGTCACCGATGCGCCAATCGCCGATGAATACAGGCCTTCGGTTTTCAGATACATCTGCCCGAAAATATCACTCACGGTATAAGGTCGGGTCAGTAGCCGTTCCGGCATCCAGTTAAAATGACTGATAAAAGGATAAGCCAGGAAAATCAGTCCGAGAATCGGCAGCATCCAGCCCATGACCCGTCGTGCTGCTTCGACCACCAGCACCACGGTCATAATTGAAAACACAATATCCAGCACATTGGGAATCCCGCCGCGGGTGGTCATAATGGCCTGATATTCTTTCCATAAATATAAAAATGAGGCGAGAGAGGCGAGGGCCAGAATCCAGTCGAACCAGGCCACATGCTGGCGGGAACTGGACTGTCGTGCCGGATAAAGTAAAAATACCAGCACCAGACCAATGGCCACGTGCGCCGAGCGTTGCAGCAGTTCTGGAAGCGGGTTAAAGGTAATAAACAGATGAAACAGCGAATAGCTGATGGCAATCGCGGCAATAAACCAGCTGACCGATTTGCTGCGAGGCTGACGCGTGACCGATTCCCGGTCAAATTTTTCCAGCAGGGCCTGCTGTTCTTTTTCATCCAGCTGTTCAATGGTTACTTTTTCTTGTTGTGTCATACGCAGTCTCCTTGACCCCACCATTTCCAGAACGGTCGTTGCTGTACCGAAAAATGCACCACCGTGTAATCAGGAAAATCTTCGGCAATGGGCCAGCGTTTCTGATTGATCTGGAGCTGTCCTTGCATACGGCGTGAAATGGTCCAATGTAATTCTTTTAAACGATGATTGACCTGCATACGTACCTGGCCATTGGCTTGGCGCAGCACAGGATAATGATCCGGCGTACCGGCACCAAAGGACACCAGGTCGGTATGCGTTAAAATAAAATGCTGATCTTCACGCTGATAATGTTCCTGCCAGCGGGTTTTTTCTACCGAATGTTGCCACTGCAACTGAAACTGTGGCGCGCGAATCACACAGCTGGTGTTATGGCCTTTGCGACTCTCTTCAATCTTGACCAGAGTATAACTTTGCGGAAACCACAGGCCGAGCAGGATGACCAGCACCAACAGAAAAAGTGCAGCCCACACTGCACTTTTATAGCTGAACATTAAGGTGCTGCCACCTCATCATAATAACGTTTCGCCCCCGGATGCAGCGGTGCAACCAGACCTTGCTGGGCTTTTTCCAGAGTAATATCGGTAGCGGCCTGATGGGCATTGGCCAAATTGCCTAAATTTTCAAAAAAGGTTTTGGTCAGTTTATACACATCATCTTCAGACAGGTCGGAACGTACTACCAAGGCATTCATAATAGCCGCGGTCTGCACATCTTCTGCATTGCCATACGTGCCTTTTGGAATCACCATTGGCAGGAAGTACGACTGGTTCTGGGCAATATGTTTGACTTTATCTGCATTAATACTCACCAGTTGCAGATCAAAACTCTGTTGTAGTTCCATCAATGATGAATTTGGAATACCACTGGTCAGGAAGGCCGCATCCAGTTTGCCACCTTTTAAGGCATCGGCGGCTTCGGCATAACCTAGGTAATCGACTTTGACATCGTCATAGCTAATCCCAAAACCGTTCAGCAGGGTACGCGCATTAACTTCCACCCCGGAGTTTTGTGCACCCACGGCAATACGTTTGCCTTTTAAATCTTCAATAGAGCGAATCCCGGATTTTTTTGAAGCCACAATCTGCACATAGTTAGGATATAAAGCCGCAATTTGCTGCACATTGCCAATTTTATCTTTAAAGCTGCCTGTGCCCTGAATGGCTTCGGTCAGACTATCACTCATCACAAAAGCCATTTCGACTTTATTCTGTTTTAGCAGGTTCAGGTTTTCAACCGAAGCGCCGGTGGTCTGGGTTTTGGAGTTAACGCCGTAGGTTTTGTTATACAGTTCGGCCAGACTGGTCCCGATCACGTTATAGGGACCGGAGGCGCCACCCGTGGCAATACTGACAAAACGGGTTTGCAGTTTGTCGGCAGCAGCGGCACTGCTTTGTGGATCGGCCTGGGTGTTGTTCTGGCCCGGATCATTGGAACAAGCACTTACACCAGCTAAGGCCAGCGTCAGTAAGGTCAGTTGCGTCCATTTTTTCATTGACTTCTCCTGTGATTATTATCGTCATCCATTGTTGAAATATTGAAAGATTTCAAACTTAAAGCTGGTTCTGGTTATTCTGATTAAGGCAGCTTGTTGAGTTAAAAATTAACCGAATAATTTGAACTTGAACAGTTTTTTTACGCATTTATACAATTAGAGGTGGGTAAAAATGGACTAAAAACTCTTGATTTATTGGAGATGAACGGCCCAGTTTTGATGACTGTTATATATTCTTTAATATGTTTTTAAGTTTATGATAATTAATAATAAATATATTGTAATTGACTGTGTTTTTAGTTGAGGAATTCCTCTGTTTTGCTGCACAATGAGGCCAGTTACAATTTATTTTTTGCCTATGCCTTGCAACTCCATTACATTTGCAGCATTCGCGCATGAGGCTGGCTATGATTTCATGGTTTTTTATTGGTTTGGTGATCACCATCTTGTTGACACCTGGTCCAACCAACACCTTGCTGGCCTCTTCCGGAATTCAGGTTGGCATCCGTAAATCTTTTCATTTAATTCCCGCTGAAGCCTTTGGTTATCTGATTTCCATTACCCTGTGGGGCATACTAATCGGGCAGGTGTCGAGCCAGTTACCGTTATTGCCTACTGTACTAAAACTGTTTAGTGCGGTTTATATCATTTATCTGGCCATCAAGTTGTGGCGTACTGCCAATGTCGAACAGCAGTTTCAGCAGCCGACCATTCGTGCACGTGAACTGTTTGTGGCCACTTTACTAAATCCGAAGGCCTTGCTGTTTGCTTCTGCAATTTTTCCGGCCATCGCCTGGACCAGCGCCGCACATTATGTGGCACATATTCTGATGTTTCTGATCCTGATTATTCCCATTGCATTTTTCTGGACCCTGATTGGTTCCTTTTTGGCCAGCAATAAAATCCGCTTAATCCGGCCAATCTGCAAAAAACAGCATCCTTGCTGCTGTTCAGCTTTTCAATTCCGTTAAGTTATTCGGCGCTTTTAAGGCTTTAAATGACCCATCTACAGCAGGCAGAAAAGTCGACTTCATGCCTGCTTATTTCCATTGGTGCCGATTTCAGTTAAAGTACAGCGCAGTAAAACATTCGCTTTTGGATAGAAATAAATGGCAATTAAGTCTGATCGTTGGATTCGCGAAATGAGCGAAAAACACGGCATGATTGAACCGTATGCACATAATCAGGTTCGATTTGATGAAAATGGCAACAAACTGATTTCCTATGGCGTTTCAAGTTATGGTTATGACGTCCGTTGTGCGCGTGAATTTAAAGTATTCACCAATGTCCATTCTGCCATTGTTGATCCAAAAAACTTTGATGAAAAAAGCTTTATTGATATTGAATCGGATGTCTGCATTATTCCACCAAACTCGTTTGCCTTGGCGCGTACAGTTGAATATTTCCGTATTCCACGTAATGTTTTAACCGTGTGTCTGGGCAAATCGACCTATGCGCGCTGCGGTATTATTGTCAATGTCACGCCGCTCGAACCAGAGTGGGAAGGGCATGTGACCTTGGAATTCTCTAATACCACCAACCTGCCTGCACGTATTTACGCGGGTGAAGGCGTTGCACAGATGCTGTTCTTTGAATCAGATGAAGTGTGTGAAACCTCCTATAAAGATCGTGGTGGTAAATATCAGGGCCAAACCGGGGTAACCTTACCGAAAGCCTGATAGTGGAAACTTAAAATAAAAACAAGCGAGCCGTTGTGCTCGCTTGTTTTTTCTCCAATTCATTCATCGGAAAAACGGGCTTTTTGGCCCGTATTTTTTTGCAATTGATAAATTATTACGCATAATGAACAACAATTATGACTTGGTAATCGCATGTTTTTAAGGATAAAAACACATAAATAAATAGCCAAGTTCTGGATAAATAAAAGAATGATGCGGAGCATCTGGGAATAGGATGGTCGAGATGACTGAATATGGAATTGGCCTAAATTTTAGAAAAAGTTGCTTAGCTGCCTTGGTCGGGATGTTGCTAAGTTCTCCTGCATATGCTTTACAGAATCTATCCGATGAACATCTGGCAAATACCACAGGTGAAGGGATTGCCTTGCTTCCTGAAAATTTCAAAATGGTATTTCAGCGCCCGAATGATGTGTCTGCGGCATCAAGTTATACCCGTAATCTCGATAATCCGGAACAATATGACACCGGTTTTATTCGCATCATTCCGGTAGGTGAAAATTACGATAATTTAACCCTCAGTCAGACTGATGCTGCCAATCAGAGAACCAAAGCGGATATTTTTATTTATGGTCTGGCGCTCTCTGAAACCAATAACAATATAAACCAACGCTATAGTAATCAGGGGTTTGATTGGGGCAGTGCTGCGAATCCCTGGTTATTTCGCGCTGGTACAGACGAAAATATCCGTCAATTTGACAGTACGAATGCAGCGACCGATATCAGTTATATTTCTTTAGAAGCTCCTTTGGCCAAAGTGGATGCTGATGATCAGGACAATAATATTAAACTTGGGCTTTGGTTAGATGCTTTTTCACGCAGCTGGAACTCAAGTAACAAGGTGGACCCGATTACGGGGGCACCTGTCACGACCAATGCGGCCAATGATCCTGACTTATTAAAAAATCAGCGAATTCGTTTGCAATTGGTGGCCAATGGTCTAAGTCTAAGTGGTTCACAGGTTCGGTTGTTTCAAACTATGCCTTCTACCAATGCGGTAGAAAGTCAGACTTTAGGTATGGCCAGTCTTATTCGTCTGAATACCAATGATAATCCTGAAGCTCTAATTTATGAAAATACCCAGGCCAATAAAGAACTGCTCAATGCCAGAGGCTTGCGTATAAGTACAGCAACCCTCAATGATGGTACCGCGGTTACGCCTGCACTCGACCGTTCTTTAGCCCCAATTTTCCATGCTGAAGAAGGTTTGTATTTGTATAGCCCCAACATCAATTTAGTGCTCGGCAATATGCACCAACCGTTTATTTTGGGCTCGGAAGGCCAGAATATTATTTTAGAAGTGACCCGTATACCGAATGTCCCTGAAATTTATAAACAGATTTATACCTATTATGCCGATATTGATGGCGATAACACCGAGATCAACCCTGCTGACTATAAAGGCTCAACCTGTAATGTTGCTTATTGTGGCTCTAATATTTCCCAAGTACTTTCAGGGGCAGGAACCACCAACTATCAGGGAACCAATGCAACACATAGCAGTATTTCAATTGGTAGTGTGACACGTGATCCGACCACGAATCTGTTAAAAGCCAACACTGCGAGTAATTCTACCGGTGTGGTATTTAGAAGTCCGCATGCAACTACAGCACCTGTAAACTTGGGCTCGGTGGCAATTGATGGTGTGCTGATCCAGCACTTGAAGTTTAAGACCACGGGACTATAAGAGGGAACTTGAGATGCTGAAAAAAATCTGTTTTCCACTGACCCTTTGTGTCAGTACATTCAGTTCTGCTCAACTGGTCAGTTTAAATCAAGATGAACTGTTAAATACGGTCGGGCAGGGCGGTGCCGATTTAAGCTGGACGCTTTCTTTAAACCATAAATATGCCAATGACATGAGTCTCAAGAATATTTCCGAACTCAGTAATGGTGAGGTCACTACGGCAAATTATCAGTATGAATGTAGCAATGATGTGTTATGCCGTTTTGCTTTTTCTCCCAATAATCATCGTGATGAAAATGGTCAGAAGTGGCTGGTGTTTAAACAGATTCAGGGCACGATTCAGATTGATAAATTCTCCTTGGAAGGCACCACCATTATTAATAAGGATAAAAATCCACAAACAGCGATGCTGCTTAAATTTTATGATCAGCATCCTCTGAAAATCAGGAATCTAGGTTTTGCGAGTCTGGCGGTTGAGTCAGGTAATGAAGGTTATTTAAACAATACCCGCTATACCACCTATAACAATGGTTCTCAGGTTCCTTCATTTGATCAGGGACAGGAACAGGGATTCATGGGACTGAATGTTCATGGCAACTTGCATCTGTCAGGAGATATTAAAATTTTCAGTTATAACTGCTCAGGAGCTGCAACCAGCCGCTGTTAAGCGTTGGGATTTCAAAAGGACATTGAAATGAATAAAACAATAAAATTAAATGTACTTGCCTTATCTATCTGTTTAGCTCAGCAGGCATACGCACTACAGCCTATTTCTGATCGTAGTCTCAGTCAGGTGACAG
This sequence comes from Acinetobacter sp. YH12117, assembly GCF_013418865.1. NCBI lineage: Bacteria > Pseudomonadati > Pseudomonadota > Gammaproteobacteria > Moraxellales > Moraxellaceae > Acinetobacter > Acinetobacter sp. YH12117. The sequence continues at coordinate 34,945 of NZ_VPBF01000009.1, read as the reverse complement.
GGCAGGATGGTATTTCTATTACCCATGAAGTTTCGAAGGTGACAATTGATCAATTGAACTGGGTGGACTATCACAATACCGGCAGTATGAAACTGGGGATGCATGATATTGAAGTGCTCAGCTCGGGGGGGCAGAATATTAAAAGTACCCTTGATGTTGACGTTGGTACCACAGCAAATGGTGTCGGCATGCATATCCAGGCGAGTATTTCGCCATTTAAATCTACGGTTCAGAACATCATGCTCATTTGTGAGCCGAACTGTGGTGATAACCAAACAGATCAGAACCTGGGGTCTTTAAGCTTTCATACTATTTCACCGCTACGTTTTAACCTAATTACCAGTAATGGATTATTTAACCGAAATGATCTGGCTCATTTAGATTTTGAGCTTAAAAATGCCAGTATTTCTTATGGTCTAAATGGCCAGAACCTGACCTTAAAAGATTTTAACTTTAACCTGTCTGCAGATGGGTATATGTATTTGGATCAGGATGAGGGGATTGTGCTGGCAACTAAAAACAGTCCTACTGGCCAAGACCATATTGTAAATTTAGGACGGGTAGAAGATCTGACCAATGTATCCGATAACCGGTCAGGAGCAACCAATCCAGGGGTGAATATCGATTTACGTTATGGTCCAGAGGGAAGCCAGAATAACCTGATTCGTATGGGAGCTTCTGGAGCAGTGACCAATGGTAAGCTCTTTATTAATGCCAACCAGGCTGGAATTGGGAAGTTTAATACGGTTAGTCGTAATTCAGGCGATTTGACTGAAACAACACGGCAAGCCGGTGGTTATGATATAGCCGGTCCTGGTGGTTTACATCTGGGTATGTCTGCCGAATTTACCCGACAAGGCAACCCGCTACTCAATGGCAGGGCTCCGACTACACTCGAGATTGGGCATACAGGTACAGGCAGCTATGCAATTGAATTTTCTAACTTATCGCCACTTGCAGTACGTGATAGTAATAATGTTGATGACTTGACTAAACGCAACGCCTATATTGATTTTGGTGATATTTTTATTAATACCGTTCAGGCCAAATCTTTAAACTTTATTATCAATGAGAATATGCAAAAGGTGCTGGGCAGTAATACTCTAGAATTGATTTATAACATTAGCCCTGATCAGAATGCACAAAATTTAGCGCTTATTGCGGTGCGAGGTATGGATTTTCAGGCCATCGCGCGTAAGGCCAGATTCATTTCAGATAACTCGATTGATGCTATTACCGCGACTTCTGGCGAGTGGGGGATTGGTATTCCAATCTTTAACTTAAATACCAACCTGGCTTTGTATGCAAAAAATTATAGTCGTAATGGCATTGACCGTTCTGGTTTAGGCTATAACCTGGCACTTTCGACGGAAGGCTATGGTATTGACCAGAAAACAGGCGCACCAAGTACAACCTCTATTCTGATTATTGATGGTGCGACCGGTAAATACAGTGGTGAAGAAGTCAACTATTATGCGGGCCTAAGAAATATAGATGCGTACCTGAAATCGGATGGGGTGATTGGTTTTGAAGAAGATGGCATTTATGTCAAGGCAGATAACTTGCTGCTGGCTGCAAAAGCTGAAATTGCAATTGGTCAGTTGCCTGGCTCTTTATATAACTGTGCTGAAGTGGAGTGCCAGAACCGGGTAGTTCCTATCGATAACTTTGCCAGAAAAGATGACATCTTGGCTTCTTTAGCCTTCAAGCTTGATGGTAAAGGTGAACTTATGATTATTCCTGGTCTTGAGTCCACGAATGCCACACCCGATACTAATTTTTTATCTTTAAAAGCAAATTTTGAATTTAATCCGATTGCAGAGACAGATAAAGATAATCCAAGTGTTTTGGGCAGTTATATCAGCCTGATTAATGAAGACCGGAATGGCGTCGGGACTAAAACCTCCAGTGTAAATTTAAACAAAATGCAAGGTCATGTTGGTTTAGATGCCCGTGTTCTAGTGAAACAAGATACGGTGGTCTTAGATAATCAGGTGAACTTTAATTATAAAGCGACAATGCAGTCTGGATTGGGACAAGCTTTTAAAGCAGAAATGGCGATGTCTCCATCTGGAACGATGCAAAAAATTGCTGATTTTGCCATTCCTGGTGGCAATATGCGTAGCACTTTAGGGATCACACCACGCTAAGTAGATGAAATTGGCTTAAGGATTTGAGTATGAAAAAAACAATAATGTGGGCTCTTATAGGTTCAGCTTTATCCATGACGAACACAAGTCATGCCTTATCTGTGCTTGAAGATGCTGAATTATCGGATGTGACAGGACAGGCTCTATTTTCTGTCGTGAAAGAAACAGATGCTAGTCAAGGTTTAGATTTTTTTAAACTGGGAATTGATGCTGAGTTATCACTAAATGCCAATATTAAATCCTTGCAACTTGGCTGTGGCGGTGAAAATGGTGCGGGTGCTTGTGATATTGATATCTCTGCACTGTCATTGGGCTGTGTGGTGGGCGCGAGTGGAAATTGTATTACCTTACCTACCAATATTGCAGGACAGCCCAAAGGCCAAGATTTTGATAACAGTTTAAGTAATCAAAAAGAGTTAAGAGATTTTGTCTTAACGAATCCCTTTTTCCAATTTGCGATCAAAGGAGGCGACCAAGCTGCAACTCGTGAAGTGGTCGGGGTAAGAGTGGGTGCGGATAAAGCCCAAGGCCCGATGAGCATTGGTGCTATGAATAATTTTAGTGGTTATTTAACTGGAATCAATAATTTATATATTCAGGCACAAACCAATGTGGCGGTTACCTGTAAGCAGGGAACAGCAAACTGTTCCGATGCAGATGCTTCAAAGTATTCTCAAGATTTCGTTGGTGATTATGGTCTTCTTGCTGGTGGGAAAAAGCAACAATATGAAGCAAGTGCATATTTAGGGGTTAAAAATGCTGAAATCCTTAATCTTCTTTTTGGTGCTGTAACTGTGGAATATCGTGACCAGACGATTAATACAGCAGCAGCTCAACGGGAAAACTTAGGTATTGTCGCAAACGGAAATCGTATGACCCAAGTACAAATCCATGGTTTGCAATTAGGAAGCTTGGTCGATGAAGTTGTACAAAATCTGACAATTAACCAAATGTGTACCGGTCATGATCCTGGCAAGTGTAGTGCTATTGGTACAGAAACGATTGGAAATACGTTATTGCCTTTATTACGTACAGGAATTCAAATTTATATGAAACAGGAAACATTAAAAGGTTTAAATCTTCCTGTTCCTGAGCAAGGTACTTTGGAGCTGGATGGTGCTTATAGTACTAAACTCACCAATTTATTAAATGCCTATGTCTTGCCTTATAATTTAGGCAATGTACATCAAATTGATGTTGACTCTAACTTGTTTGGTATTGCCTTAACTTCTTTAGGGAATGGTATTCGTTTCCCTGGTTTTGCTGAGGATGCAAAAGCAACCAAGGGATGGTCAATGTATTTAGAAGATGCTTTTACGATTAATATTAATCAGCCTTTAACTACCTTAATGTCCAATATTGTACAAACCGGTTTGGCTGCTCAAGGGAATATTACAATGCTTGAGCAACCATACCGTAATTGCTATGGCAGTATGAAATTCTGCTAAGCCTTAAAACTAAAAAATCCCGCTGAAGCGGGATTTTTTTATAAGCCAAGATTTATTATTTTGCGAGCTTCGCCAATAACTCATCTTTGCTTAAGTTGGTTGATTCAGCATCACGACGACCTTTGTATTCAAAAGTACCCGCATCTAAGCCTTTTTCACCAATCACAATACGGTGTGGAATACCGGTTAACTCCAGATCAGAGAATTTCACTCCTGGGCGTTCATTACGGTCATCCAGTAGTACATCATAACCGGCAGCACTTAATTCTGCATATAAGGCTTCTGCAGCTTCTAATGTGCGCGGTGACTTGTGTGCATTCATTGGTACAATTGCGACTTCAAATGGAGCAATGGCAGCTGGCCAGATAATCCCTTTCTCATCGTAATTCTGTTCAATTGCAGAAGCCACGACACGGGTCACACCAATACCATAACAGCCCATGGTTACTACAAATGGTTTGCCATCTTCGCCTAACACTTTACAGTTCAGTGCTTCAGAATATTTTTGGCCCAGCTGGAAAATATGGCCCACTTCAATTCCGCGTTTAATTTGAAGTACACCTTTACCATCTGGAGATGGATCGCCTTCCACCACATTACGAAGATCATAGACCTCAGTAAACTGTGCATCACGCTCCCAGTTCACACCCGTAGCGTGTTGATCTGCGGCGTTGGCACCTGCAACAAAGTCAGACAAGACAGAAGCAGCACGATCGACAATCACGGTCATGCCTTTTTCAACTAGACCTTGTGGGCCCACAAAACCAGTGGTCAGGCCAAGCGCAGCAATTTGCTCTTCAGTGGCGAAGGTTAATGGCGCTGCAATTAAAGGATGCTTTTCAGCTTTAATTTCATTCAGTTCATGGTCGCCGCGCAGGAACAGGGCAATCACCGGAACAGTGCCATTTTCATCGGCAATGCCTTGTACCAGTAAAGCTTTAACAGAATGTGCAGGATCCGTACCGAGGAAGCTTGATACATCCGCGATGGTCTTTTGATTTGGAGTATCTACAACAGTTAAGGCTTGGCTTGGCGCTGCGCGCTCACCGACCAGAATCGCTTCCGCCATTTCAATATTGGCTGCGTAATCTGATTCAGTCGAGAAGGCGATATCATCTTCACCGCTGTCTGCCAGAACGTGGAATTCATGGGAACCTGAACCACCAATTGAGCCGGTATCGGCCTGTACCGGACGGAAATCCAGACCAAGACGGCTAAAGATCCGGCAGTAGGTGTCATACATGACATCATAGGTTTCTTGCAAAGAAGCCTGATCAACGTGGAAAGAATAGGCATCTTTCATGATGAATTCACGTGAACGCATCACCCCGAAACGTGGACGGATTTCGTCACGGAATTTGGTCTGAATCTGATAGAAGTTCATTGGCAGCTGTTTGTAACTTTTCAGCTCAGTGCGTGCCAGATCGGTAATCACTTCTTCATGGGTTGGGCCCAGCACAAACGGGTTGTTGTGACGGTCGGTAAAACGCAGTAATTCCGGACCATATTGCACATAACGGCCTGATTCTTCCCATAACGATGCAGGCTGGGTCACTGGCATAAAGGTTTCTAAAGCGCCGGCGCGGTTCATTTCTTCACGGACAATCGCTTCGACTTTATTTAATACGCGTACCCCCATCGGCAACCAGGTATACAGACCTGAAGCCAATTTACGGATCATCCCCGCACGTAACATGAGCTGATGTGAAATCACTTCAGCATCATTTGGGGTTTCTCTTAACGTAGCAAACAAAAAGCGACTCGCGCGCATGGAAACTGTCCTGATAATTAATCGTGAAAGCAGAGATTATACGATAAAAAAATGAGGTGAACATTCGGAATGTCACCTCATTGTGTTTTCTTCTGGCTCAAGACATCAGTTTGCGGCTTTGGCGCAGCATGAAATTCTTGAAATCATCCAGATAGGTGAAGATGACGGGCACCACCACCAGCGTGAGCAGGGTCGAGGTAATCACCCCGCCAATTACCGCATGGGCCATGGGCGCACTCTGTTCGCCGCCTTCACCCAGACCGAGTGCCAGCGGGACCATGCCCATTACCATGGCAGACGTGGTCATTAGAATCGGGCGTAAACGGGTTTTACCGGCCTGAATAATCGCCTCATAACGCGGCTCACCTCTGTCCATGGCCTTTTTAATAAAGTCGATCAGCAAGATGGCATTCTTGGTGACCAGTCCCATCAGCATGATAATCCCGATAATCGAGAACAGGTTCATGGTGGAGTTCAGCAGGAACAGCGCCAAAAACACCCCAATCAGCGACAGTGGCAACGAGGCCATAATCGCAGCTGGGTGAATAAAGCTGTTAAATTGCGAGCCCAGCACAATATAAATAAACACAATCGACAGGGTGATGGCGGTCAGTGCATAACCTGCGGACTCAGCCATATCGGCATTGGAACCTTGGGTATCGAAGCTGTAACCCGGCGGCAATTCAAAGTTATTTTGAATGGCTTCAATGTCCCGGCCAATATCACCAGCTGGGCGACCTGCGGTATTGGCTTCGACCAGAACCTCACGGGCCAGATCACGACGGTTAATCTGTGAAGCGCCGAGGTTTTCTTCAAAGCTGGCCACACTGGCCAACGGCACCAGAATGGCTTGACCATTGGCATCGGTTTTTTGTGAGGTCAGCGACATTTGCTGGACATCACCCGGCAGGCTGCGGCGGTCTTCAGTCAGACGGACATTTACATCATAGGTTTCGCCGTTTTCATCTTGCCAGGTGGTGACGTCATCGCCGGCAATCAGCGGACGAATCACGTTGGCAATCTGGTTCACAGAGAGGCCTAAATCACTGGCCAGTACCCGGTTGATTTGCACTTCCAGTGTTGGTTTCGGTTCTTTCAAGGAGCTTTCCAGATCGACAATACCGTCTACTTTGGCAATTTCCAGCATAAAGCGGTCGGAAATCTGTTGTAGCTGGTTTAAATCCGGCCCTTTAATCGAAATCATCACCGGTTTTTGCCCGCCTGATACGGTTTCATCCGCCGAGGCCACCGAGGTGACACGAATGCCAGCCACGGTTTGCAGGCGTTCACGGAATTCATTGTTCAGCTCGGTCAGGGTTTGTTCACGTTCATTGCGCGGCGTAACCCGTACGCGTAAATTGACATGGTTTTTACCGCGATCAGTCAGGCTGTTAGCCGAACCATAGGTAGAAATAACCTGTGGATGCTGGCGAATAATCTGATCGACCTGTTTCAGTTTGGCCTGTGAATATTCCAGCGAGGCATCCACCGGAGTTTCAAATTTAATGCGGATTTCACCTTTGTCCGGTACCGGTACAAATTCGGTACCAATCAGTTTGGATAAACCGAGTGCGCCAAATAACGAAGCTACGGCAATCAGCAGGGTAATCAGACGGAACTGTAAGGCCAGTTTCAGCAGCTTTTCATAGACATGACTAAGATTGTCCAGTTTGGTGGAAATCCAGTTCAGGAAACGTTTCACCCGGCCTGGCTGTTTGTTGGTTTTTTTACGCTCGGCCCAGTGTGCCGATAGCATCGGGTCCAGGGTAAAGCTAACAAACATGGAAATCAGAACTGCGGTACTGACCGTGACCCCAAACTGATAGAAGAAACGGCCAATAATCCCGCCCATAAAGGCCACCGGCAGGAATACCGCAACAATGGTCAGGGTGGTGGCCAGAACCGCCAGACCAATTTCTTTGGTGCCATCCAGCGCTGCGGTAACGTGGTCTTTGCCCATATCGGCATGGCGGACAATATTTTCCCGTACCACAATTGCGTCATCAATTAGCAGGCCAATACTTAAAGACAGGGCCAGCAGGGTCATCATGTTGATGGTAAAACCAAAGGCCCAGATAAAGGTCAGTGTGCCGAGCAGGGCAATTGGCAGGGTCAGGCCGGTAATGGTGGTGGAGCGGAAAGAGCCTAAAAACAGCAGGACGATCAGAACCGCCAGTGCTGCACCTTCAATAATGGTGCGGGCCACATCACGGATACTGCCGCGAATGCCTTTGGAACTGTCGACCACCACTTTGGCTGTGGTGCCCTCAGGCAATTGCTGCTGAAGGTCATCGAGCACTTTATAGGTGTTATCGACCACCTCAATGACATTAGAATCTGAACTGCGCAGAATATCCACCGCAACTGCAGTTTTACCATCCAAAAAGGCACTGGACTCCAGTTCAGCCTGGCTGTCCTGAACGTCGGCGACCTGTTTCAGATAAATCGGTGCACCATTTTTATTGGCAATAATCAGGTCCCCAAAGGCCAGCGGATGGATGACCTTGGAATTAATTTCAACCACCAGCTCGCTATTGGCCTGTTTCAGGGTGCCACCCGGCACTTCAACATTTTCTGCTTTTAATGTATTGATGACCTGATCTACACCAATCCCGAAACTTTGCAGTTTTTCCGGCTGTACTTCAATCCGGATCTGGCGCTGTGCATCACCGAGTAAGTTGACTGTTCCCACCCCCGGTACGGTGCGCAGTTGCGGCACAATGCGCTGGTCCAGATAAGCACTTAAATCACGCAGTGACATCTGCTCGGATTCAAACACAATCGACATAATCGCGTTAGCCGTCGGATCGTAACGCTCCACCACCGGGTCCTGGATTTCATCGCGGAATTCGGCGGTGACACTGGCAATTTTATCGCGTACATCCTGCGCTGCTACGGCAGAAGATACATCCAAGTTGAACTCGGCAATAATGGTGGAGAGGCCTTCACTGGACTGGGAAATCACCTGTTTAAGACCGGAGATAGTATTGATCTGATCTTCCATTTTCTTGGTAATTTCAGATTCAACCGTTTCCGGCGAGGCGCCCGGATAGTTGGTATAGACCACCACAAACGGAAAGTCGACATCCGGAAATTCTTCAACGCCCATACGCTGCCAGGAAGCCAGGCCCAGCACCATCAGACACAGCATCATCATGACCGTAAAAACGGGATATTTGACACTAATTCGGGTAAACCACATAGTTTTCTATCCTGAGGCGTTTTCGGCGGTCTGGCTGATGCTGACCGGTTGCTGTTCATTCTGCGGACTAAACTTGACCCGACTCACTAAATCGCCGGCCTGCAATCCGCTTACAATGGCGGTATTGTCACTATAGCGCTGCTCGAGCACGTGAATATCAACCCGGACAATCTTGTTCTGGCGAATGGCCCAGACATAAGGTTTGTTTTGTATATCCTGAATGGTGTCTAAAGGAATCAGCTGACCAGAAATCGAGTTGGATGAAACAATATTGCCTTCAACAAAGGCACCGATGCTGAGCGAGTTGATGGATTCATTGGGTGTGGCAAAAAACTCGATCTGACGGCTGGCCAGATCGGCAATCGGAGATACCCGGCTTAAGGTGGCGGTCAGCTGGGCCGGATTGCCCTGAATTTTATATTCAATCTTTTGGCCGACCTTGAGCGCAGACTGCTGGTCACTTGGCAGTTTGGCCTGAATTTCCAGCCGGTCCGGATTGACAATTTCAAACAGGGTCTGGCCGGCAGAAACCGTCTGGCCGGGTTCGACCTGACGCTGGGTAATCACGCCGCTAATCGGGCTGAGAATGGTGCCATCACGGTCGGCTTTTTCGGCAATATCGACGTTGGCCTGCTGGGCACGGACATTTTCCAGCTGGGCACGATAATCTACCTGACTTTGTTCATATTCAACTTTGGAAATAAAGCCCTGATTCAGCAGGCGACGTTTACGCTCCATCATCACCCGGGCCTGATTGGCTTGTGCCTGCGTGGAGGCAAGGTTGGCGCGTGCTTGCGCCAGACGCGCGGCATTATCCTGATTGTTTAAACGGACCAGCACCTGACCTTTGCTAACCCGCTGACCCACTTGCGCATTGACTGCACTGGCGGTGGCAGTGACCTGTGCCTGAATGCTACTGTGTTGTACGGCACGAATAGTGCCGGTAAAGGCAGATTTGGACACCGAGTCGCCGGTTTGCACGGCCACCACATCATCCTGAATCAGTTCAATGGTTTCTGGTTCGCTACGGGCCTGTTCCGGTTCTGAGTTCTGGCAGGCGGTCAGCAGCAGGCACAGGCAAAGTGTACTGAGGCCGAGTAGGGGCGTACGAAAACGGGTAGAAGTATGTGATATACGCGGTGCTGGTCGCATGCATATTTATCCTTATTTTTCTTGTCACATGACAATTCAATTAAAAACTTCACTTTATTCAAGTGCTTTTAAGCGAGTAATAATTCTGTCGTATTCTGCCTGTGTTTTTCGATAGCTCGTTTGTAACGATTGAATCTGCTGTCTTTTCTGATTTAAGTTGGTCAGGTTGTTGTTTAAATTGTTTTTCAGCTGTTCCGGGACCGGTTTGACTTTGCGCAGATATTCCATTTCCTGACGTTTAAACACAATCCGGTCATTCTGTAATTGTTTTAACTGTTCCTGCTGAAAGGCAATCTGCTTTTTAATATGTGCCAGCGCATTGTCACGTTGCTGGGTAGCAATATGACTGTTGGTATAGGCTTGTTTTAGTTTTAAATCCTGCTCGCGCTGACGGGCCTGCGCGGCACGTTGTGGCGCCTGACGGGCATCGGTTTCGCTATTATAGGGACGCGCGCGCTGAATCACCTGCATATTGCGGTCCAGCGCCTCATAGCCATAGCGGATATGGTTTGGCGTAACGTTACTGCTGATATTGGCCACGCCGTTTTTATCGTAGTAGCGATACCAGGCCGGCTTGTTATCGGTATTGGCAGACAGCTGTCCCATCTGTAAAGCCAGCAGCAAGCCCAGTAATGATTTACTGAACAATGATGTATGCGCCCTTTTTGTGAGAGCTTTTTGAAAAAAAGTACGCACAAGCTTCCCCGAGATAAAGTTGACTAATTTACTTATTTTTAAGTCTTTAAACTGTTATATTAGACCAGAATCAGAAATTTAAAAAATACAATAGACAAAAAAAAATCAATGGTCATGGAAAAGTGTGAAGCAGTTATACAAAGTTTCTATAAAGTGTAGGTTTGGGCAAAAACTGTTCATTGAAACCTAAAGTAAAGATATGTTAAAAATAACCATAATTATGTAAATAAAATTCTACTACACCGAATTGCTTGTACAAACAAAATGGGAAGGGTCATTAAATGGACGATAAACTCCAAAATCTAAAAGTCATGGTGATTGATGATTCAAAAACCATTCGTCGTACAGCTGAAACTTTATTACAGCGTGAAGGCTATGAAGTGGTCACTGCCGTCGACGGTTTTGAAGCATTGTCTAAAATTGCCGATGCAAATCCGGATATCGTTTTTGTTGACATCATGATGCCACGTCTAGATGGCTATCAAACCTGCGCATTAATTAAAAACTCGCAAAACTACCAGAATATTCCAGTCATCATGCTGTCCAGTAAAGATGGTCTGTTCGATCAGGCCAAAGGCCGCGTGGTGGGTTCAGATGAATATTTAACCAAACCTTTTAGTAAAGATGAGCTTTTAAACGCGATTCGTAATCACGTAAGCGCATAACTCGGGGAATATAAAGATGGCACGTATTTTAATTGTAGATGATTCTCCAACAGAAACATTCCGCTTCAAAGAAATTCTGACCAAGCATGGTTTTGAAGTGCTTGAAGCAGCCAATGGTGCAGACGGGGTGACCATGGCACAGGCCGAGCTTCCTGACTTGGTGCTGATGGATGTGGTGATGCCGGGTGTAAACGGTTTCCAGGCGACCCGTCAAATTGCCCGTGGGGATACCACCAAGCATATTCCAATTGTGATCGTGAGTACCAAAGACCAAGCCACTGACCGCGTTTGGGGGAAACGTCAGGGTGCCAGCGATTATCTGACCAAACCTGTAGATGAACAACAATTAATAGACGTTATTAATCAACACCTGAATGCAGGATAACTTATGGCCGCAAATGGATTTATCGAATTACTTCGGTTGTCTAAACGGGGAAATAAAAACTACGTTACAACTGAAAATGAAGTAAACCGATGGTCTGGCATTGCGTTTGAGATGATGGGGCAATATTTCGTTGCCCCGTTGGGGGAGGTCACTGAAGTTATCTATCCGCCAAAATATACGCCGGTACCTAACACCCAGAACTGGGTCATGGGACTGGCCAATATCCGGGGCCGATTACTCTCAGTTTCAGACTTGGCACATTATGTTTCTGGACATAGCAGTGCTTATTCACCGACTCAAAAAGTAATGTGTATTAGTCATCAAGACCATTATGTCGGTTTGGTTGTAGATCAAGTTTTGGGGATCCAACACTTTAATAAGAAAAGTTTCTTTTCTAAACACAATGATTTAGATAGTAATTTACAAGAATATTGTCAGGGGTATTTCCACCAGCATAACCAGCAATGGCATATTTTCTTATTTAGTCGTTTATTGCAAAACCCAAAATTTATGAACGCATCTATAAAATTTATAAATTAACTATCGCGTACGCATATATAAAGGCGAAAATCGGGGAGAAGCTGCATGGGCTTTAAACTTAAAAAGAAAAACTCAGGCGATGGAACCAACCGCAAAAGCGGTTCGGCATCGGTCGCAAAATTACAGACGCAAATTGACCAGTTTGCGCGTGTATTCGGTGATACCAATAAATCAAAGCCACTTATTTTCATTGCCGCAGTTGCGCTGTTGGTCTCGATTATCAGTCTTTTGTCTTTATTCTATAGCGTACCGCGTACCAACCAGTTAACCCAGAGTCTGGGTGAATTGCGTTTGTTATCGCAGACCATTTCACGTCAGGCCACTGAAGCCACTGCTTCAGGCACCAAAGAATCGATCCAGAAGCTGACCCAGTCACAACAAAGCTTTAAAGACAACCTGGAAACGGTAAAAGATATTGGCAGTAACTCGGCCGAGCTGCAAAAAGTCGAAGCCGACTGGGCCAAAGTTTCTCAGAATATTGATGCGATCAGCTCGCAACAGGCCATTATTAGCAAACTGTATGACACCAACATCGCGATCAGTGAAACCATTCCGGGGATTCAGGCTGAATATAACCTGATGGTTGACCAGATGGCACGTCAGGACATGCCAAGTAGCCAGGTGGTTATTGCCAAGAACCAGGTGTTCATTGCAGAACGTATCCTGCGTTCAATCAGCTCGGTATTAACCGGTTCAGAAAACTCGCGTGAATCTGCTGATGACTTCAGTGCCGATACCGAAACATTCGGTGCTTACTTAAATGCCCAGCTGAACGGTAGTGCAGAGCTCGGTGTACAGCGTATTGCGGACCCAGGCCTACGTGAAGCTTTAGAAGGCATCCAGTTTGAATATGATGACGTTTTAAAATCTGCATCGGCAACGGTATTAAATAACTCGGCGCAGATTGTACGTGTACGTCAGGCTGCATCGGACATTTTCAGTCAGTCAGATGAGCTGTTAAACCAGTTAAACAAATTATCTAGCGGTGCAGGCCCGGCAGTCATTATTCCGGCCGTACTGTTAATTGCCAGCTTATTGGTCTTTCTGGTACTGGTATTCAAATTACTGGCGTTACGTGGTCAATCCGATAAACAACGTGTAACCCGTCTGCAAGACGAATATGACCGTAACCAGAACGCGATTTTACGTTTACTGGATGAAATTGCCGACCTGGCAGATGGTGACTTACGTTCATACGCGACCGTATCGGAAGACTTTACCGGTGCGATTGCCGACTCGATTAACTTCGCAATTGACCAGTTACGTGACCTGGTATCGCGTATTCATGAAACTTCTCACGAAGTAGCGCGTTATACCGCCAATACCCAGGAAATTACCAACCAGTTGGCCGAAGCATCTGAACACCAAGCGCAGGAAATTGCCGGTGCATCTGCTGCGATTAACGAAATGGCGATGTCGATTGACCAGGTATCTGCCAACGCCGAAGAATCTGCAGCGGTTGCGGAACGTTCAGTACAAATTGCATCGAATGGTGCGGAAGTCGTAAACCGTTCAATTCAGGGTATGGATATCATTCGTGAGCAGATTCAGGAAACCTCGAAACGTATTAAACGTCTGGGTGAATCTTCGCAGGAAATTGGTAACATCGTTGCCCTGATTAACGATATTGCCGACCAGACTAACATTCTGGCTTTAAACGCAGCAATTCAGGCGTCGATGGCCGGTGAAGCAGGTCGTGGTTTCGCAGTCGTAGCCGACGAAGTACAGCGTCTTGCGGAACGTTCAGCATCTGCAACCAAGCAGATTGAAACGCTGGTTAAAACCATTCAGACCGATACCAACGAAGCGGTAATTTCGATGGAACAAACCACCTCTGAGGTTGTTCGTGGTGCGAACTTGACCAAGGATGCCGGTGTGGCACTGGATGAAATTCAGACGGTATCGAATAACCTGGCGAAACTGATTGCCAACATTTCTGACGCTGCGAAGCTGCAGTCGGCTTCGGCGGGTCATATTGCGACCACGATGAACGTCGTACAGGAAATTACGTCGCAAACCACGACGGCCACCTTTGATACGGCACGTTCGGTTTCTGAACTGGCCAGCATGGCAGAATCATTACGTGAATCTGTAACCGACTTTAAACTTCCGGACTAAGGAAGCCACAGAGAGCTTCTTTCGGGAAGCTCTCTGTTTTAAACAGATCAAGCCAAGCATCGATAAGATCAGCTTAACTTCAGGGTTAGGTTATACGTGATGGTTACAATTAAGTTTGAGTGCCGCTGGGCGCTGAAAACATAAGAAGCCTTAGCTATGAAAGAAATATTAAAAAATTTAGTTGAAACGACTGCGCTTCCTGAAGATAGTTATCTTGATCAAGATGCAGAAATTCTAGAAATTTTTGTTGAAGAAATTGAAGAAATCTTCGTTGAGCTAAAAGACCTGTTGGCTCAATGGGCCACGCAGCCTAACGATCAGGAAACGCTAACCACCATTCGCCGTCATTTTCATACCTTAAAAGGTTCGGGACGTATGGTTGGGGCCAAGTCGGCAGGGGAGCTGGCCTGGACGGTTGAAGATACCTTAAACCGGGTCATTTCCGGTAGTTTGACCCTGTCAGCGCAGGTGCAGCAGTTTGCAACCGCGGTGGCGAACGTCTTTGAATACAAACTTTATCCAAGCTTTAAACATGCCCAGCCGATGGCACTGGATCTGCGTCCATTGGTGCTGTTAGGACAACAATTACAACAAAATTTAAGTCCTGAACCGGCCTTAGAAGAACTTCTACAACTGGCGAGCAGCTTAACATCCAGCGACAGTATTACTGGTCTGGAGTTTGATACAGCAAGCACTGATGAGCAGGTTGCTGTAGATGCCGAGCTGGCTGTGGCTGATAGTGTTGAAGAAGATCCGCTAGCAGCTGAAACACTGGCCATCTTTATTGAAGAAGCAGAAGAACACCTGTTAACAGTGGATCGCTTCCTGGCACATGATGAGCTGAAAACCCAAGATTACAATGGCCTGATTCGTGCCCTGCATACCTTGCGCGGCAGTTCATCCATGGCACACATCGAGCAGATTTTTGATGCCAGCTCCAAGGTCGAAAACCTGTTCAAGACCCTGTTACAGGATGAAATTGAATCGACCTCCAAAGAAACCGCACTGTTATTGCAATATGCTGAATTTGTGCGGGATTATCTGCATCTGTTGCCGCAGAATGACAGTGCCGGCATGGACCGGATTTATCAGACTTTCAATACTGCATGGCAGAACTATGGCTTTAGCCTGGAAGATGTTGATGAATCAGTGAATCCGCAAGGTCTGGTATCCAAGCTGATTGAACTGAATATTGATCAGTTGCTCGATGCTGAGTTCGAATTTGACCAGCGCGCGCAGGCTGAATATCCGGAATATATCCAGACCCTGAGCCATCAGGCGAAGCTGCTGGTAGAGCGTACCGATAACCGCGCCTCTCAGGGTATTCATGATTTTACCCAGGAATTACAACTGGCCTATGCGGCCTTGCTGGATAAGCCAAGCTTGCTGCATAGCGATTATGCCTTTGAATTATTTGGACAGGCGCATCAGGAATTTATCCATCTGTTTGATACCCTGGCTGCCGGGCAACGTGTCAGCTTAAGCGAAGATGCTCAGCAGATCATCAATAACCTGAGTGCCTTTGTACAGCAGGATATTGAAGCGCTAAGCCCAGAAACTGATACCACAGAAGCTGTAACCGAAACGGCTGAAGCCGGTGCAGGGCTGAATCTGGCCGTATTGTCACAGCGTCTGGAAGCTGACCGTCAATACATGGACAGCGCTGAAGCCAACAAGGACTTTGATCCAGACCTGCTGGACATTTTCCTGGAAGAAGCCGAAGAGTTACTCGCGGGTATTGACCAGGATGTTAACAGCTGGAGCCAAGACTCGAGCAATACTGCTGCACTGAACAATCTGATGCGCCATCTGCACACCTTAAAAGGTGGTGCCAACATGATTGCAGCCAGCCATATCGGTCTGATTGCGCACCATTTAGAAACTATTTATGAGCGCATCATTAACCGTCAGATGAGCGCATCGACCGCATTGATTCAGATTATCCGTTTGGTTCAGGACAATATTGCGGACCGTATCCAGACCATCCGTGAACAGCAAGTCGATTATCCGGCGCAGGAATCACTGGCGATTCTGGAAAATATTAGCGAACTGGCCCAAGGTCAACTGGTTGAAGCTGAATCACTGGCAGTGGCAGCTGAAGCAACCTCTAGCGCAGATGTACAACAGTCTGATGCAGCTGCACTTGAGTTTGAGCTGGAACAGCCAACACCTGCAGAAACAGCCTATGCTGCGCCTGAAGATGAGCAGCAGCCAGATATTAGCAGCGAACCGGTACTGGAAGATGCGCCGACCCTGGCTGAGCAGAGCATCCCTACAGACGCGGTATCTACTACTGAAAATGACGGTGAAGACAATCTGCATTCGATTGTGGAAGAAACCTTCCTGGAAGAAGCCGAGGAACTGCTCGACACCACAGAAAGCCTGTTAAAGCAGTGGTTTGACCATCGTAGTGACCGAAGTATTTTGCTGCAGTTACAACGTGCTGCGCACAGCCTGAAAGGCGGCGCGCGTATGGCCGAAATCGAGCCGGTGGCCGTGATTGCTTATCAGCTGGAAAATACCTTTGAACAGTTTGCGGTGCATCAGTTTAATTCCAATGCCTATGATGCCTTGCTCAACACCACTGTGGTCTGGTTAAAAGAAGCCATCTTCCAGCGCGATTACAGCAATTTTGATAGCCTGAAAGCCAGCCTGGAGTCGATTGAATACGTCAATGCGACGGCGCAGCTGCCAGAACGCTTCAATACCGCCGATCTGCTGGCGCCAAGCAAAACCTTCGAATTTGTGCAGGGTGATGGTGCCGAGCCGCCATCCATGCAGGGCGAATGGAGCGAAACCGCACAGCTGGATAACAGCAATGAGATGATCCGTATTTCGGCTGATCTGGTTGAGAAGATGATTGACCTGTCGGGTGAAAACGCGATTAACCGCTCGCGAATCGAGATGGAGCTGGGTCAGCTGGGCGGTACCCTGAATGAAATGGAACTGGCGATTAAACGTCTGGCCGATCAGTTACGCCGAATGGAAGGCGAGCTGGAAAGCCAGATTATTGCCAAACATGGTGATGAACATTCACGCTATACCGACTTCGACCCGCTGGAGATGGACCAGTACTCCTCCTTGAACCAGCTGTCAAAATCGTTGGCGGAATCGGCGTCGGACTTGGTGGACTTTAAGACCACGCTGGCGGACAAGATTCGTGATGCCGAAGGTCTGTTACTGCAACAGTCGCGGATTCAGGCAGAAATTCAGGAAAGCCTGATGCGTACCCGTCTGGTACCGTTCTCGCGCATGTTGCCACGTTTACAGCGGATTGTGCGTCAGACTTCATCGACCTTAAACCGTCCTGCCGAGCTGGTGGTACACAATACCGAAGGCGAGCTGGACCGGACCATTCTGGAACGCCTGATTTCACCATTTGAACACATGTTGCGTAATGCGGTGGACCATGGCCTGGAAGATGCCGCTGTACGTAAACAGGCAGCGAAGCCGGAAGTGGGCCAGATTGAGCTGAACATTGGCCGTCAGGGCACTGATGTACTGATTAGCTTTACCGATGATGGTAAGGGGATTGATGAAACCAAAATTCACGCCAAAGCCCTGAGCCTTGGCCTGATTCAGCCAGAGCAGCAGCTGGACAAGAAAGAAATCCTGCAGCTGATTTTCCATCCGGGCTTTAGTACCGCACAAGCCGTGACCCAAATTTCGGGTCGTGGCGTCGGTCTGGACGTGGTGCAAAGCGAAATTAAAGCGCTGGGCGGCCATGTTGAGGTCGATTCTGAACTCGGTAAAGGCACTACTTTCAGTATTCGCGTACCGACCACAGTGGCGGTATCCGATGCCTTGATGGTAAAAGTTGGCGATCAGCAGTTCGCAATTCCATTGGCGCAAATTGACCGTATTGTACGAATTTCACCTTCTGCGCTGGAAAGTTACTTCAGCAGCAAAGATGACTACTTCAAGATTGATCAGCAAAACTATAAGTTGCGCTATCTGTCCGAGTTTGTTGCCAATCAGCCATTGCCGCGTTTAAGCAATATCGCACATTCATTGCCGGTGCTGCTGATTAAAGGCAATACTGGTCAGACCATTGCCTTACTGGTCGATCAGCTGATTGGTTCGCGTGGCCAGATTGTGATGAAACCGATTGGGCAGCAGTTCTCCAGCGTGGGCTCGATTGCCGGCGCGACCATTCTTGGTGATGGTCAGGTCTGTCTGATTCTGGATGGTCAGAATATTGCCCGTCAGATTCAGGCAACCCAGCGCATCAAGCATGTGATGGAGCCGCGTGAAGTACAGCGTCGTGATACCCGTCGTCTGGTGATGATTGTGGATGACTCGGTGACCGTACGTAAGGTCACGTCACGTCTGCTCGAACGTCAGGGCTTTGATGTGGTCACGGCCAAAGACGGTGTCGATGCGATTGAGCAGCTGGAAAATGTTAAACCGGATCTGATGCTGCTGGATATTGAAATGCCGCGTATGGACGGTTTTGAGGTGACCAACCTGGTACGCCACCATGACATCCATCGTGACTTGCCAATTATCATGATTACCTCGCGTACCGGTGAAAAACACCGCGAACGTGCCTTTAGCTTGGGGGTAACGCACTATATGGGTAAACCGTTCCAGGAAGCAGAATTGCTTGCCAATATTGAAAACATTTTGCATAGCAGTGAGGCTAAAGCATGAGTCAAAGCAACAGCACCAGCAAAATCGACCAGATTAGCCAGCAGGAACTGCAACATCTGATTACCGTTTCGACCGGTTTTATTGATGCCTATATTGTGGAATGTCATGATCAGGAAGATATGCTGATTCCACAGAATATTGTCCTGTCGGCGCTGGACAGTTCTACCGCGGTCGATCATGTCGAGTGGCATGATCTAAAACTGCCGGTATATCGTGTTACCCATCCAGAGCAAAATCAGGGCGTTGCCTTGGTGATTGAAGGCGATGAAATTGACCAGCGTTTTGCCCTGATGTGCAATGCCATGCCAAAAACCATCCGTCTGCGTATTTCGGAAGTGGTTGATGATGAGCGTGAAGGCCAGCATCCGGCGGTATTCCAGTATGTGCGTATGGGTGAGCGGGTATTCCATGTCCCGAATCTGGTGTATATTCAGGCCAGTCTGGGTTTGAATAGCTAATTTAACAGTCAGCAACAGCTACAAAAAAAAGGAACTCCGCGGAGTTCCTTTTTTATACAACAGCAAGAAATTAAGTCAGTAAACCTTCAAGAATCTGCTCATAAATTTCAGCCAGTGGTTCTAAATCATCAATATTCACGTGTTCATTGATCTGGTGAATGGTCGCGTTCAGCACACCGAGTTCCAGCACTTGTGCACCGGTTGGCGCGATAAAGCGGCCATCTGATGTTCCGCCCGAAGTAGACAGTTCAGTCTCAACACCAGTCACATTGCGAATCGCATTTTTGGCGGCATTGACCAGTTCACCGACTGGGGTCAGGAATGGTAAACCGGACAGTGTCCATTGAATGTCATAGTTCAGTTGATGACGGTCCAGAATTTCCAGTACCCGGGCTTTGAGCTGCTCAGCAGTCACTTCAGTCGAGTAACGGAAGTTAAAGGTCACGGTCATGGTGCCCGGTACCACGTTGGTTGCACCGGTACCGGCCTGAATATTCGACACCTGGAAAGAGGTGGCCGGGAAGTATTCGTTGCCATTGTCCCAAACAGTTTCGCACAGTTCAGCCAGCGCTTTAGAGGCAGTATGAATCGGGTTAATTGCCAGATGTGGATAAGCCACATGGCCCTGTTTGCCTTTCACGGTTAATACCGCATTTAATGAACCGCGACGGCCATTTTTGACAATATCACCCAGACGATGGGTACTTGATGGTTCACCGACCAGACACCAGTCCATTTTTTCATTGCGTGCTTCTAAGGTTTCAACCACTTTCACGGTACCGTTAATGGATGGGCCTTCTTCATCTGAGGTAATTAAGAACGCAATTGAGCCTTTATGATCTGGATGTTTGGCCACAAAGCGTTCTGAAGCCACCACCATGGCTGCCAATGCCGTTTTCATATCGGCACTACCGCGGCCATAGAGCTTGCCATCACGAATTTCTGGAGCAAACGGGTCAGAATGCCAGGCATCTAAACTACCGGTAGGGACCACATCGGTATGACCGGCAAAACAGAACACCGGGCCTTCTGTGCCTTTACGCGCCCAAAGATTATCGACATCTTCAAAACGCATTGATTCAATATTAAAGCCAATCTTTTTTAAGCGTTCCGCCATGATGTCTTGGCAGTTATGATCAACAGGTGTTACGGAAGGTTGACGTAATAACTGTAAGCTGAGCTCGAGCGTATCTGAGTGGTTCATGGCTTTGGAATCATGCAAAAAATTTGCCCCTATAATAGGGGAATCATGCCGAGAAGGGGAGTTTTTAATATAAAAAAACCTTATCAGGAGATAAGGTTTTTGCCGGGAATTTGCATTGAAATTTGATTATTGACGGATTTCGTCCTGAGTTTTTTCAGCCGTATTACTTACCGCATTACCTGCTGACGAGACATCTTCACCTAGACCTTTTACTGTATTACAACCAGTCAGAACAAACATCATTAGTAATGAAGTCGCTAGAATTTTTTTCATCATCATCTCCGTATCATTAAGCATAAATTATTCTGATGTGAAAATTAGAGTAAGAAATATACAGCCAAAAAAATATAGTGCTTTGATTGTGGTTGAGTAATTAAATGTTGTTCAAAGATAGGCTTTTAGTCCAATAGTGCTGATAACACGCATCCATCAGCACCGGGTTGCGATACATATAAAATGCAGACTGGTCCTGATTCAGATATAAGCCATTGCTCCAGAATGCGTTGGCTGAACTGCTTGGGTAGGCATGTGGGCAAATCCATTCGTGCCGTTGCAGCCGGTAAAAATCCTGATGATTGTGTGGCAAATGCTGGCCCCAGGTGCCAATTCTGCGCTCGGGATTGACCCAGTCGGGAAGAGCCTGTGCAGTAACATGTTCAGGCAGATACAGCTGGCCTTTTAATACGGCAAAGCGCTGCTGAATGGTATGACCTTGGGCCTGCTGAAACTGAAACTGCTTTTGGGTAAAGTGGGTTAACTTGCGCAATAAGGTGTCGCTGCGGTTCAGCCCATACCAGTAGGGTAGGCTCAAATCACGTTCGGCCAGATAATATTTGAGTGCTACTTCCCAATGTTCAACTTGCTGGTGGTTATGGTTTAGCAGCAGAAAATCGAGTTCGCCCGTGGTGCGTGGTCCATCAATTATCTGAATACTATGCCCGAGCAATTCATAAGGATGATAGTCACGCTCGGTCAGCCAGAACCAGAGCAGCATTTCAAACCGCAGCCCTAGCCGGGTACTTTTGAGCTGGCTTAAAAAATCTTCCAGTGCAGCCGGATGCTGGTCTAAATGCTTCAGCCGGCTTTGATAATGATCAAAGTGCTGCAACCAGCAATCTGTAGGATGAAAATCAAAGCCATAACGCTGCTCCAGTGCTGGTGGCAGCTGCTGTAAAATGTTGGGACTGGCCACGCTAAAGGCCAGTTGCCGCACCAGCGGATTGCGGAAATTTAACCAGGGTTCAGCAGAAATATCAGTAAAGGTGTTAGGCGACATCAGTAAATTCATGGTTAAACAGCAGAATTACAACGAAGAAAAGTTTAAAAACGCTTTATACTAGCGCAATTCGACGGGTAGGGTTGCGGTATGAGAGTATTGTTTTGGCGAAGTTTGGTGGTGATTTTTGTCATCCTCGGCTTCATTGGTGCAGTGTTGCCCGGTATGCCAACAACAGTCTTTCTGATTTTAGCGGCCTGGGCTGCATCCAAAGGCTGGCCGCAAATGGATGCCTGGTTGTTGAACCATCCCAAATATGGCCAGACCTTAAGAGACTGGCGTGCCAATGGCACCGTACCGCGTAAAGCCAAATGGTTTGCCACCATCATGATGCTGATCAGTGCCTGCATCATGTTATTTACCACGGCTCCGCTGGCAGTCAAAATTTTTACCAACCTGACCATGTTTGTGGTGGCAATCTGGTTATGGCTACGCCCTGAACCTGTTGTTGTCACTCCACCAAAGGTAAAGCAAGAATGATCTACCCTCTACATGCTGCGGATATTCTGGTTGATTTATCTGAGCAGACCTTATATCTACCAAAACACAATAAACTGTATGTGGTGTCTACCGGTGAAAAGGGCATTGGTGAAGCAGAAAATAGTGGCAAAACCCCACGTGGCTGGCATCAGGTGGCCCTCAAGTTTGGTGCAGATGCGCCGGAAAATACCGTGTTTATTGCCCGTCAGCCAACGGGTGAAATTTATGATGATGAGCTGGCCGAACAGTTTCCTGAACGTGACTGGATTTTGTCCCGTATTTTATGGCTATCAGGGCTGGAGGATGGTTTTAACCAGGGCGCTGGCTGTGACACCTTTAAACGTTATATTTATTTGCATGGCACGCCAGATACTGAACCGATGGGTATTCCCAAATCACATGGCTGTATCCGGATGCGCAATCGCGACATTATCGAGCTGTTCGAGCTGATTCCAGAACAGGCATTGGTGTATCTGTCTGAAGAGCGGCTGGATTTTAGTCCCTTGGCCATTGAACCCCAGCCATAAGACTTAAGCCTGAATTTTACTGGCATTTTTCACAGGGAAAAAATAAAAATGTGCAGGCGAGCAGGGGGGTAATTGCAAGAAATTTCTTCTATTCCCTAGTGGGCTAAAAATAAAATTTTTTGAATAAAGTCAAATAACATACAGAATTTGTTTGTTTTTCTAGCGAATCACTTATTTTTTAATCACTCAGTCATAAAAAAGTGAAAACTGGCAGAAAAGCGTTTGACAGGCGGTAAAGATTCTCTATAATGCACCTCACAAACGATGAAGACGTTAAGGGCGCTTAGCTCAGTTGGTAGAGCGTCTGCCTTACAAGCAGAATGTCGGCGGTTCGATCCCGTCAGCGCCCACCAAGCCTTTACGTTAAAGATTCTTACGTGCAGCGGTAGTTCAGTTGGTTAGAATACCGGCCTGTCACGCCGGGGGTCGCGGGTTCGAGCCCCGTCCGCTGCGCCACTTAAGCTTCTTTAATATTCGTTTGAACCACAATAGTGACTTTGTGTAAGTGCAGCGGTAGTTCAGTTGGTTAGAATACCGGCCTGTCACGCCGGGGGTCGCGGGTTCGAGCCCCGTCCGCTGCGCCATTTACATAAAACGCTTTTGAGGGCGCTTAGCTCAGTTGGTAGAGCGTCTGCCTTACAAGCAGAATGTCGGCGGTTCGATCCCGTCAGCGCCCACCATGATTCTTTTGCGATGCAGCGGTAGTTCAGTTGGTTAGAATACCGGCCTGTCACGCCGGGGGTCGCGGGTTCGAGCCCCGTCCGCTGCGCCATCTCAAAGAATAGCCCTATAAGTTTCCTGAGCTTATAGTGGAATCAAGATTGACAATCTTAATCAGGGCGCTTAGCTCAGTTGGTAGAGCGTCTGCCTTACAAGCAGAATGTCGGCGGTTCGATCCCGTCAGCGCCCACCATATTCAAGCTGTAAAGCTTAAAAGACCTTAATTGCTTACGCAATTACCGTTGCAGCGGTAGTTCAGTTGGTTAGAATACCGGCCTGTCACGCCGGGGGTCGCGGGTTCGAGCCCCGTCCGCTGCGCCATTTTTCATGCCCTGATGTGAAAAATGTGATCAATTACCAAGACTACACACTTCGTTGGTCTTGCGTCGTAAAAAATAATATATTATTTTTTACTCTTCAGGGCGCTTAGCTCAGTTGGTAGAGCGTCTGCCTTACAAGCAGAATGTCGGCGGTTCGATCCCGTCAGCGCCCACCATATCTTTCTTGCCTAAATCTTAAATATTCCATAGAATCCCAGCATTATAAAACAATAAAATGGACTGGATGATCTATGCGCAATCCATATCAACGCAAGGCCGCGTCTAAATCTCAAACTTCAAGCTATAACGTTCAAGATATTTACAAACAGTTTATTGAAATCATGGTCAGCCAGGGACAAGTGTTTGCGCTGTATCATGATGGCTGGGCCTTATGTGCCACACCCACCGGACAGCGTGCTTTTGCGGTCTGGCAAAATAAAAGTCTGGCCAAACTGCTGGTCAAAGACAACTGGGAAAATTACGATATTCAGGAAGTCAGCTTTAAAGATTTTATTGAAAAAGTCCTGCCATTTTTAAGACAGGAAAGCACACTGGTGTCAATGAATCTTAGTCCCGAAGGGCAGAATGTACTGGTGGCACCGGAAAAGCTGCTGCTGGATATTAAAAACTATCTTTACCAGATTTATCTGCAAAAACCTGAAGTCTATAAAAACCTGCAACTGCCTTCGCCACGTTCCATTCGCCTTAATTAATCTTTATTGGGTATTAATATTCATTGAGCAGCCAGCCGCTTATATAAGCAAAATATTCGCGTAACCAGGAGTTATAGCGAATATAGAGCGGCGTGGGTGCGCTATAGGATAAGGGCTGCTGATAGCCCTGTTTGCGGGCAATGGCCAGCGCACGCGGTAAATGAAAATCACTGGTGACCACGGCAATCGGATCACTGAGCTGAATGTCGTGCTGTGCCAGCAAGGCCTTGGAATTGTGGAAATTCAGAGCGGTACTGGTGCTGCGTGCTTCCAACAGAATTCGTGTTTTCGGAAGATGATGTTGCTCTGTTAAATAGTGCGCCATCACTTCGGCTTCGGTCCACTGATTCCCAAAAGCGGCGCCACCACTGACGATAATGGGAATCTGCGGCAGCTGCTTGGCCAACACTGCCCCGGCATCCAGGCGTTTGGCCAAGGTTGGCGTTGGCTGGTTGTGCTGGATTCCCCCGCCTAAAATCAGAATCGCCTGCGTATTCGGATTGGGCTGGCTATGCAGGCTTTGCCAGTGTAAGTAGCCAAAGAACAGTACCACACTGAGTAGCCAGACCCAGAAAGTACCCCATACTAAACGCCAGCCTTGTTGATAGATCGGGCGCTGTCGAATCCAGCGCTGTAGCGGAACATAACACAAGGCATAAATGAACAGTGCTGCACCGAGCAGCATCGGCAGCAGGGTACCAAAGTGAAAGCTGTTCAGGCTGAGCAACCACAGACCATTGGCCAGCAGTAGAACTGCAGCCATCAGGCTCAGAAGACGTTTCAGTGGGGCGTGGCTGTGACTCTGCATGGCGGAATAATCATAAATAGCGTGATGTATCTGCAGATTATAAAAGATCAAGATGAAAAAACCGGACATCAAGTCCGGTTTTTTCAATTTTAGTTTTCAGCAAGTTAGCAAAACTTAGTAGACATCACGGCGGTAACGGCCTTCACTGCGTAACTGATCCACCATAGCTTCACCAAGCAGTTCAATCAGGGTCTGGTCAACATCGCTGGCCATGCCATCAATACTGCCGCAGACATAAATCACGGCACCTTGCTCAATCCAGCGTTGCAGTTCTTCGGCCTGTTCACGCAATTTATGGTGTACATAAACTTTCTGTTCCTGATCACGCGAGAAGGCCACGTCCAGACGCTGCAACATGCCGGTGCTTTGCCATGCAGACACAATATTTTCATAGAAAAAGTCATGTGCGCGCTGACGTTCACCGAAAATCAGCCAGTTCTGGGTATAGTCATGACGGATGCGCGCCTGTAACAGACTCATCAGTCCGGCAATACCAGTCCCGTTACCAATACAGATGATTGGACGGTTGTCATCAATCAGGTGGAACGACTCATTGGTGCGAATGCGCAGGGCAATACTGCTCTGTAGCGGCGCATGTTGGGTGAGCCAGCCCGAACCAAGACCCAGTTGACCTTGGGCATCGGATTGCTGACGGACCACCAGACGCAGAATCTGCTGCGATGGAATGCTGGCAATTGAGTATTCACGTGCAGGCAGAGTCGGTAACTGTTCCAGTAACTGTTCCAGATTGGCAAACGGCTCGACTTCAATGGTCAGGTCTTTGTCCCAGAGCGCCTGTTCAATCGGTTCACCGGTCGAATCTAGCAGGGTACCCGGCTGAATCTGATGCTGTTGTATAAAGGCTGCCAGACGCTCAGGACTGTTCCCTGGCTGGATTTCGGCAATATCACCGGCTTCCCAGTGTGCTTCGTGTTGCGGCGCCAGCTCGATATTATAGGCTGGTGCACCCAGACTGTTCGGATTGAGCAGATCACGCTGTTTCAGAATCCAGCTGTCAAAGGTCTTGTGAATGTCCATGCCTTGCAATTCAAGCTGGGTGGCTTGAGCTAGTGCTGTATTCCAGCGTTGGATATCTTCATTGCTGGCATTGTCCACTTCAATGGTGGCAAACAGAGGCTGCGCCTGATTGCGTTGTAACCACTGATCAATTTTATGACCAAAGCTGCAGTAGCTGTCCGGATATTCCTTGGAGCCCAGCGCCAGTACCGCATAACGCAGATGCTGTAAATTGGCCGAGCTGCTCAGGATTTTCTTGTCAAAGCTGGAGGCTAAATCAGGTGCTTCACCGGTACCATAGGTACTGGCTACAAACAGCACCTGTTCTACCGATTGCAGATCTTCCAGACTCAATTGCTGTACCGGTTTCACGGTCACTGGTTGACGCGCTTCCTGCAAACTGGTCGCAGTACGCCAGGCCAGCTGTTCCGCCACGCCGGTTTGGGTGGCATAGGCAATCAGCCACGGTTTGGCATTTGGATCAACCGTGACGGCGCTTGCGCTATTCCGTGCTGCCTGGGTCAGTTTCTTCTGCTTGCGACGTTTCAGATACAGCATCCAGCCGGTGACAAAGAACAGCGGCATCAGCAGGGAAGCGACCATGGCAAAGAACTGGTACACCGGACCAAAGAAGCTGCCACGGTGAACCGGTAACATGCTGCTCATGATTTTTTCATTGAGCTTTTTATCTTCATACAGGCTGATGTCGGTGAGGCTGGCCGTCTGATAGTTATAGGTTGCACTATTGCGGGCACGTTCATGCTGCGGTACTGCATCGACAAAGTTCAGGCTGACTTCACCATTGGCCTGTTTGGGCAGGTTCAGGGTCATGGTTGAGTAGTCGCGTCCCAGTTGTGCCTGTACGCCAGTCCAGGTCTGGTTTAATACATCCTGCATTTGCAGCGAATCCAGTCCTTCCGCACGCTCACCACGACCTTCACGCGCAGCACCTTCGCCACGTTCACGGCCTTGCGGCGCATCACGCTGACCTTGCGGCGCGGCATTGGCCTGCATTTGCGGTTGTGGACGCTCTACGCCCAGCACCTTGAACATGCCATTACGCCACCAGTCATAGGACCAGTACAGACCGGTACAGGCTAGAATCAGGTAGAAAATCACCACCCAGGTGCCGACAACGGCGTGTAAATCCCAGATAAAGTTACGGCCTTTAAGTTTCGGCTTCACAAAGAACCACTGTTTTACCGAATGCTTTTTCGGCCAGCGTAGATACAGACCACTCAAGACAAAGAAAATCAGCATCAAGGCACAGGCGCCGGTAATCTGCTTGCCGACCGGGCCAACGGTCAGGTTACGGTGTAACTGCTGGATAAACTGGAAAAATTCACGGCCTTTAATCTCGGGTAACACTTCTGCGCTGTAGGGGTTAATCAGCACATTCTGGCCGCGACGTGCGCCTTCTTTGGCAATATTGACACTCGAAGATGCTGCCGGATCGGAGGCGATAGTAATGCTATTAATTTTGGTTTCAGGTTGAGTCAGCTGAAAATGCTGATAGATTTCCGCCGGGGTGAGCTTGGCCCGGTTTTCGACCTGCACGGTATAACTGTCCGGATTCATCCATTTTAGAATTTGTTGTTCATAGGAATAAATCGCACCGGTAACACCCATCAGTGCGAGAATCAGGCCTGCACTAATTCCAAGGAACCAGTGCAGCTGGAAAAATATTTTTTTAAGCATAGCAATACAGCAGCAGTGTGAAGAGAACAATGGGCGAAATTATAACTGAAGAATAGCGAGATGGAATAGAGTTTGAATATAATATTTATTATCATTATCATTTAGGTTGGTGCAAACCGGATAAAAAAACCTCCAGCAGGGTGGAGGTTTTTTTGAACGTACAGGCTTAAAGCTGTTTTGGCTCACCTACAGATTCAAGCAGGTGCTTACGAATGGTTTTAAAGGAAAAGTTTTTAGAATCCAGACGTTTCGGCAAGATATAAGCGCCTTGCTGACCTTTGACGGTAAAGTTCACCAGAATGAAATCCGGGGTAGAATACCATTCATAAATGTCTTTCCAGCTAATCGCGCCCATGCCTTCTTGTAGACCCATTTGCTGACGCATGATGATGCCGTGCGGTTGCACGCCTAGACGGATGCCTTTAATTTCCTGTACCGGAAATTCGTTCATTTTACGTTTGGCATACCATTCCAGACCGAATTTACGGATCAGGAAGTACAGCACCACACAGACCAGAGCCACCCAGCAGAAAATGGTGGAATAGTTCTTGATCAGGATAATCCCCAGAATAGACAGGGCCGTAATAATGCCCATGATCGCCCAGGCTTTGGTGCCAATTTTGTTGGTGCTACGCCAAATTAAAAGCTGGGCATGACGCTGCTCGGCTTCGCTAATGTCGTAGTTCACAGGCTGTAAAGTATAAGCGTATAAATTTTTCGCGGTCATAGTGGAACTAACAAATTTCAAACTCAGAAAAGTTTAGCATTAATTACAGCATTTCAGGAGTCTATTGTTGCAAAATCATCCGAATTATAACGAGGCCAGTTCGGTGGCATCCTGATCACGGTCATGGCTTAAACTCTGTTTCAGCTGACTCAGTTGATGCAGGATGGTCAGCATCAGTGATAACTGCTGCAAAATAATCAGTCCCTGTTGATCTTCCTGATGATTTTGACTTAAACGCTGCCGGATGGTATGCAGCATATTTTGCGAAGACAGATCCGGTACTTCATCGTTCAGCAAGGCACCGCGAATATCTTCCAGCGCTTTGTCCAGCAGGGTTAAGATTTCCGGATCTTCAATTTTTTCCCGGTGTGCGCCCAGCGCGGCAATATAGCTGATAAAGGTATGATTCAGGCACAGCAATTTAAAAGCCTGGGCTTTTTGCGAGGCATCAAAATCCGGCTCAGTGGCCAGGGTAGAAATGAGCGAGGCCAGTTCGGCATCGGTATTATGCGCTGCACGGCGTACCACGCGATAGGTCAGGCCGTTATTGCGCCCGGTTTTGTATTGCTCGACCACTTCGGTCAGATAATCACACTGCGCATTTAAGGCACGGCGAATGGTGCGCGGCAAACGGCGGAATTTCCAGTCCGGGAAAATAAAACTGACGCCAAACCAGGCCAGTGCGCAGCCAATTAAAGTATCAATCATACGCGGCAGGGCGGCGGCAAAGCCCATGCCATCGAGGTTAAAGTTAATCAGCGCCAGAATGGTAATAAAGGCGGTGGCTTGGGCATACTGCTTACTGCGTAATTCAAAGAACAGAATTCCGCTGACTACCAGCAGCAACAGCTGACCTTCGACCGACGGAATAAAATATAAGATGCTATAACCGACCAGAATCCCGACCAGGGTGCCGACAATCCGCAGGCGTAAGCGGCGTTTGGTGGCGTTAAAGTTGGGTTGGGTCACAAACAGTGCGGTCAGTAAAATCCAGTAGCCGTATTCAATATTGGTGACCTGGACAAAAATATAGCCAATCAGCAGCACCGCCGATAATCGAATGGCATGCCGGAACAGCACCGATTCCGGAGTTAAATGCTGCTTGATGCGGATGACCATATCATCCCAGCCTTTCAGGTCATCATCTTTAAGCTGGTTTTCAATATGTTTGGTTTTATCCAGCTTGATATAACGCTCGGTTTCCAGGTTGCGTAACTGCGCGTCAATAGATTTAAGGTTCTGATACAGGGCAAACAGGGCATTGACCCAGACCTGATCATACTGCTGTTCGCTACGTAGCTTTTGCAGCGAGTGTTTCAGGTTTTCAAAGGCATGTTTAAAGCGTTTGCTGTGAATATAAGGTTCACGCTTCAGGATACTTTCGCTTAAATCTTTACAGGCTTTGCCCTGAATCGCCAGAATACGCTGGAAACGGAACAGGATGTCGCTGTGCTCAAAAATTTTGGCCAGTTTCTGATAGTCAATATGCGCGGAGTCGGCACGTTCATGAATATCCTGGGCAATAAAATAATACTGCAGGCTGCGGCGGGTGTCTTTCTGGCCGCGGTCACCTTTTAAGCGGGTCAGTAGCGCGGTTTTCAGTTCATTAAACAGGCCAATCAGCTTGCCATTTTCCATTGACAGGTCAATCAGGCTTTGCTGATAACTACCGGGTGTCATATCGACATCAAACAGGTTGGATTTGGCAAACAGAAAATCGCCTAACGAGGCATAGCTTTGCGAAAGTTTGTCTTGTAGCTGCCGTACCGGAAACAGTAAAAAACTGATGGTGGAAATCAGGCCGTACCAGACTGCACCGGCCACCAGCAAGGCTGGCTGGGTGTACCAGTCTTCAAACAGGTCCACGCCGAGCATGGCATAAACCGAAATCACCAGACAGCCATAGGCAATGGTGGCATAACGCCGGCCCAGAGAACCGAGCAGAATCAGGCCAATACAGGAGATAATCAGGCCAATGGCAAACAGCACCGGATGTGGAAACAGCAGCTGAATGGAGGCGGCGGTAATAAAAAAGCCGATATAGGTATAAGTCTGGTTCAGGATTCTTAAAGAGAAGCGGTCATCAATATCGCTTAAACCGGCTGCGACCACGCCCAAGGTTAGCGGAATGGTGGCCAGCTGATAGCCGAGCAGATAAGGAACAAAGGCGGTGCCGGCAAAGGCGATCATCATCCGGATGTTATAGATAAAGGCCGTGTTGTAGGCAATGTGTTTGAGACGTGTGAGCCAGGATTTCAAGACTGTTCCTTAAACGAAGCCAGATGCTATGCAGCGGGCAGCAATTATGTGAAACTTCACTTTCAGTACCCTGAAATAATACTATGGACTGTGTACCTTGTCTTTAAATCAGTCATTTAAAAAAGAAATATGAATATGTCCGATTCCCATGCCAGTGCAAGCCCGCAGCAGCAGTATCCATCTTCCTGGATTTTACTGCTGGCATTGCTGACCTCGCTTGGTCCGCTGTCGATTGATATGTATCTGCCGGCCTTGCCCCAAATGGCAGATGATTTTGGGGTCAGCACACAAATGGTGGCCAATAGTCTACCGGCTTATTTTCTGGGCCTGGCGATTGGACAGTTAATTTATGGCCCTTTAAGTGACCGGATTGGCCGTAAAACCCCACTGTATTTTGGTTTGGGACTGTATTTTCTGGCCAGCCTGCTCTGTGTTTATGCCCAGGATGAATGGAGCCTGATTGCTGCGCGGGTGTTACAGGCCTTAGGGGGCTGTGTCGGGGTGGTGATTGCCCGTGCGGCAATTCGTGACCGGCTGGATATGCAGGCTTCCGCGCAGGCTTTTTCCAGCATGATGATTGTGACCGCAATTGCGCCCATTATTGCGCCGGGTCTGGGGGCGATTGTGCTGAGCTTTTTTGACTGGCAGGCGATTTTTGTCTGTCTGGCCATCATGAGTTTAGTCTGCTGGTTATGTGTTCATTTTTTCTTTCAGGAAACCTTGCCGCCAGAGCGCCGTCTGAAATTGAATTTCTATCAGGTGCTGACCCTCTATCTGGCGATTTTTAAGGACCGCAGTTTTTATTTACCGATGATTGCCGGCTGTTTTACCGGCGGGGCGATGTTCTGTTATATCAGCAGTTCTGCCGCTGTTCTGATGGATGGTTATGGCCTGAACCAGCAGCAGTTTTCGATTGCTTTTGGTGCCAATGCGGTCGGTATTATGCTGGCCTCGACCTTAAACAAGCATTTGGCAACCAGCAGCTCTTTAATGACCCGTTTAAAAATAGGCGGTACGGTGCAGGGCACTGGCGCGCTAATTCTGGTCATCGCCGGGCTGATGAGCCATGCGCCGATTGTTGTGGTTTTTGCCGGGCTGTTTTTAGCTGTGGCCGGAATTGGTTTTACTGGCCCCAATGCCATGGCGTTGGCGATGTCGGAGCAGGGTGCCCGTGCCGGTACAGCTAGCGCGATTATGGGCAGTATGCAATTTAGCTGCGGTTTAATTGGCGGCTTAATGTTGAATGTACTGATCTGGGATGCTTTATTAAATATGGGCAGTGTGATGCTGCTGTTTATTCTGATTGGGGTGATTGCGATGTACATTATGCATCGGGAGCGGAAATTAAAAACCGCCTAAACCCGATTCATCTTTACAAATAAAAAGAAGAAACCCGGGTGGTTTCTTCTTCGCTCTTTAAGCTGTTGCAGCGTGAGGGCCAGAGCTAAAAAATTATTCTACAAACACGGCAAATTCTTCGACCGGTACGCGCGGGGTAATAAAGCTATTTACAATATGCTCTGGATCGGCATAACCCAGGGCCATACCACAGACCAGTTCTTCATCGGCCGGGGCGTTTAAGACCTCCAGTACAATGCGATGAAAGCTATTCCAGGCTGCTTGTGGACAGGTGTCCAGCCCGCGTGCCTTGGCGGCAATCATCACGTTTTGCATCATCATGGAAAGATCCATTTTTGAACCAATTTCCAGGTCACGGTGTAGGGTAAAAAACAGGCCTACCGGTGCATCAAACAGCTGAAAATTACGCAGATGCTGCGCGGCCATCTTCTGCTTTTCACCTTTTTCAATATTGAGTAGGCCATACAGTCCCCAGCCATTTTCACGGCGCCGCTCAATAAAAGGCGAGAACCATTGTTCCGGATAATAGGAAAAGGTGGCCTGATAATCGGCCGCACGTTCAGGATGCAAATACAGTTCAGTTTGTGCCTGACAGACCCGATCAATGAGTTCCTGACGCTTTTGACCGGTCACTACATACACCTTCCACGGCTGAATATTGGTGCCAGAAGGTGCGCGGCTGGCCACGCTTAGAATATCTTTAATCATTTGCGGATCGACCGGCCGATCTAAAAAGGCGCGCACTGAATGACGCGAGCTAATGGCCTGATCGACCAGTTGTACTTGTCCTTTATCCATGAAAAATCCCTTAAAATGTTTATGTTCTAATCAACTGTTGCTATATACAATAGTCTAATATTTAACCGGGTGGGTAACTTTTGCTTTTCGATAAAACTATGATAATTCGATATTTTTACAAACGAGAATTAGAAAAATTGATCAGTCCTTTATCCTTATACGTTAGAAGTGATTTTAATAAAATAAATTAATTGTTAGATTGAAAGCATAAAACGATTACAGTTTTGTGTAATTCTTTATCGATAAGACTTTTAATTAGTTGATAAATAGCAAAAGTGTGATGATTAAATGACATTTAAATTAGGGATGCTTGCCATCTGAGTCAGTATTTAAAATGTCTTAAAAGAGCACGGATGCGCATTATTTTTTACTCTGGAGAAACCCATGGATCGTAAAATCCAAACTTCACTTATCACAAAAACATTAGCGGTCGCAATTACAGCAGCAATGGCGTCTACGGTACAGGCGGCAAGCACTGAACAACAACAAATTCAAGAATTACGCCAGGAAGTACAAGCACTCAAAGCTTTAATTCAACAGCAGCAACAGGTTCAGCAACAGCAACAAGTCCAGATTCAGCAAGTGCAGGCGCAACCGGCACCTGCAGCAAAATCGGCTTCACCATTTTCCTTAAAGTCGAAGGGCGGTGCTGAAGTCAATCTGTACGGTTTTGTGCGTGGTGATGCCAACTATATTGTTGAAGGTGCAGACAATGACTTCAACTCGGTACATACCAGCACAGGTGCTGCTAAAGACAAATTACGTGCAACCCCAAAAACTACACGTTTAGGTCTCGATTTCTCTTCACCAGTAGGTGACCGTAAAGTGGGCGGTAAAATTGAAGTTGACTTTGCTGGAACCAACGATGCATTACGTATCCGTCATGCATACTTAACGCTGGACAACTGGTTATTGGGTCAAACCACCTCTAACTTCCTGTCAAATCATGCACCAGAAATGATTGACTTTGGTACCAACGTCGGCGGCGGTATTACCCGTATTCCACAAGTGCGTTATAGCCACAAACTGGCACCGGCGACTCAATTGTTGGTTTCTGCTGAAGAAGGGAATAGCTCTGCTACTGGTAGTGATGTGACTTATCGTGTACCAACGGTAACAGCTAAATTGACTCAAGGCTTTGCTGAAGGTAAAGGTGCCGCATCAGCACGTGCATTGGTTGAACACTATAAGGCTGAATCAGGTGATGACAAAACAGGTTGGGGTGTAGCTGCAGGTGCATATTATCAGGTTGCAGAACCACTAAAAGTATCGGCTGATGTTTCTTATGTTCAAGGCAACAGCAATTATCTATACGGTGCGAATACTGCATTTGTAGAAGGTGCTAATGGTGATATTGAACAAAATGAATTTACTGCTTTCCAGGTCGGTGCAACCTATAAGTTTGCGCCAAACCTGCGTTCAACACTCGGTTATGGTGCTATTTTTGCAGATGATGGCACAGACTACGCAGCCTTAAATGAAGATGCAAATAAAGAAGTGTATCAAGCATGGTTAAACTTCATTTATTCGCCAGTAAAACCAGTTGATTTGGGTATTGAATATATCAACGGTGAGCGTGAAACCTTTGCAGGTGAAACGTTTAAAGACAACCGTTTTGGTTTAATGGCACGTTATAACTTCTAAGTGCTGAACCAAAAAAGAGGTGGCTTGCCACCATTGCTGTCCCACAATTTTTCACAAGAGGAAGCTCATTTGAGCTTCCTCTTGTTTTATGGGTATTTTATCGGGTGAAAATAAAGCTTTTAAAGTTCTTCTTTCAAACAAATTCACTTGAATTATT
>NZ_VPBF01000021.1:0-42836 GCF_013418865.1 Acinetobacter sp. YH12117 | reverse complement strand
TAATGGAGAAATCTAATCGGTATGTTATACCTGAGAGAAGAGTGAGGAGTTATCCAAGGGTTGTAAAAGGAAAACCTCAAAAATACCCAAGAAAAAGCCAGTCAATCTCTTAACTGACTGGCATTACATCAGCAGATAGGTTTTTGTCTTTAGCCTAAGGCCAGGAAGCGGGTAATTGCAATCCGCAGCTGTTTTAAATAGCCGGTAAAGAAATGGTTAGCGCCCGGTAAAATGGTAACCAGATGACGCTGTGGTTTGGCCCAAGTAATCATGTCCGAGAGCAGGGTCACATCATCGGCTTCGCCATGAATAAACAGGATGTCGCCTTTAATTTCTGGGGTTACATAGTGACGTACGCCGGCCACCGTCGCAGTTGGGAGGCCACATAAAATAGTCTGTTTCGGCTGTAATTCAACCGGTAGCGCTGCATAACTCTTTGCCATCACATGCGCACCAAAGCTGAAACCGCCGGCATAGAACGGCAGGCCAATGTGCTGGCTGCGCGCATATTTGATGACTTCTAGAATATCGTCCGTTTCGCCAAAGCCTTCATCATGCACACCTTCACTCTGGCCTGAACCGCGGAAGCTTGGGCGATATACCACGCAGCCGCGCTCTAGGTACATTTGTGCTAATAATGCAGGAACTTTGTGTTGCGGGGTGCCGCCTTGCAATGGATGGGGGTGGCTGACAACCGCGAATCCTTTCACTTCACCCTGTGGATAATCTACGAAAACTTCAATTCGACCCACAGGACCTGGAATGAAAATTTGCTCGGACATAAGATAATCGAATAATGGCAGGAGAATCGATTATTTTACCGATTATGTTTAGGAAAAACACAGATTGGCATTAAAATAAGCTGACTGTTATAGTTTGATTAATTATTTTTTAACCACTTTTTGATCAGGATGTGTATGCTCGCCTTAATTTCTCCTGCTAAGACTTTAGATTATGAATCTGCATTACCCACCGACAGCCACACCTTACCAAGACTATTAGCGCATTCACAAGAACTTATCGACGTTAGTCGTACGCTATCTGCTTCAGAAATCGCCAATTTAATGAGTGTGAGCGAAAAAATTGCCAATTTAAACGTAGAACGCTTCCGCGACTGGCAGGCCGATTTTGATTTTTCTAATGCGCGTCAGGCGCTGTTTGCCTTTAAAGGCGATGTCTATACCGGTCTGAATGCCTATAGCCTGAAGGATCAGGACATTGATTATGCACAGCAGCATTTG
Organism: Acinetobacter sp. YH12117; assembly: GCF_013418865.1. Lineage (NCBI taxonomy): Bacteria > Pseudomonadati > Pseudomonadota > Gammaproteobacteria > Moraxellales > Moraxellaceae > Acinetobacter > Acinetobacter sp. YH12117. The sequence continues at coordinate 41,595 of NZ_VPBF01000021.1, read as the reverse complement.
CGCATGTTATCAGGTCTGTATGGCTTATTGCGCCCGCTGGATTTAATGATGCCGTATCGTCTGGAAATGGGCACCAAGCTGAAAAATCCCCGTGGCAGCAATTTGTATGAATTCTGGGGCACCATCATTACTGATCTGATCAATGAAGATCTGGCTGCGGCCAAGTCTGAATTGCTGGTGAATATCGCTTCGGATGAATATTATAAATCGGTGAAAGAAAGCAAGATTCAGGCAGAAATCATCAAGCCGGTATTTTTAGACCAGAAAAATGGCAAATATAAAGTCATCAGCTTCTATGCCAAAAAAGCCCGTGGTTTGATGGCGCGCTATATCATCGAAAATAAAATTGAACGTGCTGAAGATTTAAAAGGCTTTAATAGCGATGGCTATTATTTCGATGCTGACAGCTCCCTAAAAGGTGAGCTGGTGTTTAAGCGAGATGAGCAAGCCGCATAAACAGGGGAGTGCGTGCCATGCAATCAGAACTTGCTGATTTTCAGTTGTATTGGCAACGCTGCGCTCAGCAGTTTTCGCTGAATCGCTGCCAGACGCAGCAGCTGTATGCGCGGCTGCTGGCGGCCTATAGTGAGCCGCAGCGGCACTATCATGGCGTGCAGCATATTCTGGAATGTCTGCAGCATTTCGATCAGATTCGCACACAGTTGCAGCAACCATCGCTGGTCGAGCTGGCGTTATGGTTTCATGATGCGGTCTATCATCCTAAAGCGCAGGACAATGAAGCACAAAGTGCGACATTGTGCCAGCAGTTATGTGCAGATTTTTTAACGGCAGCACAACTGGAAACCGTGAGCCGCTGGATTCTCGCGACCCGGCAGCATCAGCCTAGTGATGAGCCAGATTTAAATGCCTTGCTGGATATTGATCTGGCAATTCTGGCTGCGCCGCCAGTACGTTTTGCTGAATATCAGCAACAGATTCGTCAGGAATATGCCTTGGTTGAGCAGCAGCTTTATCAGCCCAAGCGCCGTGCGGTATTGATGCAGTTTTATCAGATGCAACCGCTATATCAGACCCGGTATTTCCAGCAGCATTATGAAGCACAGGCCAAACACAATCTGGCCCAAGCCTTGTCTGCAGCGGGCGAATCAGCATCGTGATGGTTTATTCACCCACTAAAATTCAGGCATAAAAAAAGGCAAAGTCAGACTTTGCCTTTTCCATCTTGTCACAAGATTAGTGGTGATGACCGCCAACACCGTGTACGTGACCGTGGTCTAACTCTTCTTGAGTCGCTTCACGGATTTCTACGATTTCAACTTCAAAAGTCAGGTCTTGACCAGCAAGCGGGAAGTTTGCATCAACGATTACGTTTTCGCCTTCAACTGCTTTAACCGTTACGATCTGTACGCCGTCATCAGTTTGTGCTTGGAACTGCATGCCAGGCTGAATGCTGTCTACGCCTTGGAACATTTGCGCTGGAACTTCTTGAACCAGGTCAGGGTTGTATTCGCCATAACCTTCAGCAGCAGGTACGTTTACAGTGAATTTTTCACCCACAGTTTTACCTTCTAGGGCTTTTTCAAGACCAGGGATGATGTTACCCGCACCATGCAAATAGGCAAGTGGTTCACCTTGAGATTGGTCGAGAGTTTCACCCTCTGCGTTAGTCAATGTGTAGTGGAAAGTAACCACGAGGTCATTTGCAATAGCAGTCATGTTATAGATCCATTTAGTTTTCTAAGGGTACATCATAAAGTGAAAAGGCAAATTTGTTGAATACTTTTACTCAAAAAACTCACATTTGGCTTTTTTATGACATTTTCCCAGATATTGGGGCAGTCGATAAAATTTCAATGCAATTTTATTTTAGGGCCAATTTTTCTGCCGAGCATATCTTTGGCGGTCAGCACCCCGGCATGGGTATAGCCATGAATGGTGGCCTGATGCAGCCGGTATAAAGACACATACATCGACTTGGCGACTATGCCCTGTACATTGACCCGACCGAGTAATTCACCCACGGCCGTATGCTGGCTTAAAGAAATCAGCGAGCCTTTGTCGGAGAATTTAAACATCGGCAGTGGTTTCCCATTCACGTGCTGGCTCAGGGCACGAACCAGAAAGCTGGCCTGCTGACTGGCCACCTGCGCACGCGGACCCAGCACCGGTTCATCGGCTTTGGGCTGGCAATGGGCACAATCGCCAAAGGCAAAAATGTTGGGGTCGGTATAAGTCTGTAAGGTGGCATAGACTTTTAAACGGTGCAGATGATCTTTTTCAAAATCATCCCACTGTTTAAAAATTTCCGGGGCCTGAATTCCGGCAGCCCAGACTTTAATTTCTGCTTCTAGCGGATTACCTGCAGCAAAATAAACCTGTTCTTCATCGACTTTGGCCACCCGATGCTGGGTCAGCACTTCAATACCAAAGCGCTCCAGCTGGACTTGGGTATGCCGGGAAATTTGCTGCGACAGCGCTGGTAAAATCCGGTCGGCAGCTTCAATGAGCGTAATCCGAACCTGCTGCGGGTCAATCCGGTTTAAACCATATTGGGCAAAGGTCTGTTTGGCCTGATACAGCTCTGCCGCCAGTTCAACACCGGTGGCACCGGCGCCGATAATGGCAATATTCAGGGCACGGCTTTGCGGCTGATTTTGGGCTTCTAAATACAGGTGCAGCAAGTCCTGATGAAACACCGTGGCTTGGGGCAGACTGTCCAGAAAATGACAGTGCTGTTTCACCCCTTCGGTATGAAAGTCATTGGAAGTGGAGCCCAGCGCCAGCACCAGTGTGTCATAGTCCACGTCGATCTGCTTCGGTAGCTGCTCTTTTTTGGAAAATTGTGGTGCCTGCAGCTGAATCTTTTTCTGGGCCCGGTCAATGACAACCAGTGTGCCTAATATAAACTGATAATGATGCTGGGCAGCATGGACAAAATAGTTGGTTTCTTCCTGATGCGGATTGAGCGTGCCGGCTGCAATTTCATGTAGCAGCGGTTTCCAGATGTGGGTCAGTTTCTGATCGACCAGAATAATCTGCGCTTTGCCCGATTCACCCAAACGATGACCGAGTTGGGTAGCAAGCTCCAGACCGCCGGCGCCGCCACCGACAATCACAATACGATGTAATGCTGACATGATGAACCTATATTGTTATTTTTAATGCAAGAACAGGCTCAATTTATGCCATCTCCCGGTCAGGAAAATGGCTCAGATTGTTCGACAACTTACATCATGTAGCATTTCCACTGTGCTTGTTCACAGGATTAAACCAGCGGATAAGTTTTGGCTGCGGTTTCATCCTTGGAGGAAAAGCTAAACAGGCTTTTTAGCCAGATCAGCAGTTTTTCAAACAGGCTGGCTTCGGCAATATGTACTTCTTCTTCCAGATGAATGGTATTGATCAGGCGGTTATTCTGATAAACATGCACGGTGGCCAGCTGCATCACCTGTGCCAGCGGGGCCGTCAGTAACTTTTCTTTCAGCTCGACATTCAAATGGGTTTCGGTCTGGGTTAAGGGTTCAATCAGTCGGGTCTGACCGAAGGTATCGTTAACAAACAGGCGCTGCTGGGTCACATCAAACTGTTTTAAATCAATCGCGCTATTTTCGCCATATAAAGACGTGGTGACAATTTTCGGTTGCTGCACTTCAACCTTGAACATTTTCAGGGTCGACTTTACCACTGGCAACTCAGCAATCAGCTGCTTGTTTTTTAAAGCCACTTCGTTGCGGGTGTAGGCATAACTGATGTTCATCAGTTGCTGGGCAATTTCAGCGCGTTTAAATGCACTTTTGGCACCCAAAACCACCACAATTAAACGCCGGTTCGGATCATCAAAATTCTGGGTGAGACGGTTGGCCGTCAGTGCCAGATTATAACCGGCGGCTCGGGTATAGCCGGTTTTCAAGCCATCCACCGTCGGGTCCTGTTTGAGCAGAATGTTAGTGGCGCGGTGATAACGCTGGTTATAGGTAAAACTGGTCTGTTTGGAATAAGCGAGATAATCCGGAGTGTCATTGACGACCGCCTGTGCCAAACGGGCCAGATCGGCCGCGGTAGAATAATGTTCCGGCATGGTAATCCCGGCCGGATTCTGGAAATGGGTATTTTGCATTCCCAAGGCCTGTGCTTCCTGATTCATACGTGCCACGAACTGCGGTACGCTGCCAGAAATCCGTTCGGCCAGAGTTAGGGCGGCATCATTGGCAGACATCACAATTAAACCGGCTAGTAGCTGATCGACAGAAATCTGCTCACCTTCTTTCAGGTACATCTGGGATTCATCCCACATCACCTGTTTCACCACCGACGTTGCGGTCAGCACATCTGCCACGTTCAGCTTGCCGGCCTGAATGTCCTTGAGCACAATATAGGCCACCATCATCTTGGTCAGCGAGGCCGGGGCGCGCTGAATCTGGCTATTGTGTTCTGCAATGACCTGACCCGATTGTGGATCAAGCACGGTCCAGGCTTCTGCTTCAACCGTTTCAGGATTAAAAGATAATAAGGTGGCATGCGCAAGCGAGCTGCATAGCCAGCACAGCAGCGCAATCAGGTAGATGACACGTTTCAAGGGGATTCCTTTTTTAACCAGTCCGTTGGTCATAAACATAAAAATTTTAGGCATGCTATGCTTTTTTTTGCCGCCTGACTAGCGATAATTTTCGACAATGAAGACGACTGCGCATTGCATGACAAAAAAATGTTAAGCTAATTGATAAGTTATCTCTTTGATCTTTTATATCGCCCATTATGTTGCATTATCAAATCGAATTTGACGATTATCGTCAGCATCTTATTCATGTCACTTTGCGCTTTCTGGCCAATCCGACACAGGTTCTAGCTTTACCGACCTGGATTCCGGGCAGCTATCTGATTCGTGAATTTTCCAAACATATTGAAGCGGTCAAGGCTTATGATGAAGCCGGGCGTATTTTAAAAATCCAGAAATTTGAAAAGAACAAATGGCGTTTGTTTAATACCGATCATGAACTGATTACGGTGGAATATGATGTTTATGCCTACGACCTGTCGGTGCGTGGTGCCTATGTTGATCAGACCCGGTTATATGTCAATCCGGCCTGTGCCTGTTTAGGACTGGAAGGTCAGGAAGATAAAGCGATTGAAGTCGAAGTGTTCCTGCCAAACGAACTGAAACATTTCCAGCTGGCGACCGGACTGGTGGCCAAAAGTCTGGTGAAAGGGCGTTATACCTTAAAAGCCAAAAACTATGCCGAACTGATTGATGCGCCGTTTGAACTGGCCGAGCAGACCCGTTTTAGTTTTGATGCAGCAGGCATTCCACATGAATTTGTGGTGTCGGGCAAACATGCCATGAATGCTGCGAGAATGCAGCAGGACCTGGAAAAAATCTGTGCCACTGAAATTGCCATGTTCGGTTCTGCACCGTTTCAGGATTATACCTTTATGACCATGGCGACCGGGAACAGCTATGGTGGTCTGGAGCATCCGAACAGTACCAGCCTGATTACCCCGCGTGATGACTTGCCAAAAGCCAATGAGCCGGAAGAGCCATCGAAAGAATATCAGCGTTTTCTGGGGCTGTGCAGCCACGAATATTTCCACTCCTGGCTGGTGAAATTTATCCGTCCGGACAGCTTTGTCAATTATGATCTGAACCGGGAAGGTTACACCTCCTTGTTATGGATTTTTGAAGGTTTTACCTCGTATTATGATGATCTGATTTTATTACGCAGCGGCGTGGTTAATCAGGAATCTTATATTGCTTTATTAAAAGCGCAGATTGACCGTTATTTGCAAAATCCGGGTCGGGCAATTCAAACCGTGGCTGAATCGAGTTTTGATGCCTGGGTGAAATTCTACCGCCAGGATGAAAACTCCAACCATGCCGGCACCAGCTATTACAACAAGGGCTGTCTGGTGGCCTTGTGTCTGGACCTCGGTTTACGTCTGCGTGGTTCCAGTCTGGATGCGTTAATGCGCAAGCTGTATGACAATGCGCAGCAGGGCATTCAGGTGCATGAGCGCACGATTTATGAATTGTGTCAGGAATTAACCGGCGATAGCTGGGCTGAGCAGATTAACCATCTGATTAACACCACCGAAGAATTACCGCTGGATCAGCTGTTCCCGGAATTTGGTCTGAGCTACAGCTTAAAAAATGACAAGCGTTTGCCATTGGGGCTAAAACTGGCCGATAAACCGGAAGGCGTACTGGTACAGGCCGCACGCCGTGATGGTCAGGCAGCGCAAGCCGGTCTGTCGGCGCATGATGTAATCATTGCCATTGATGGCCTCAAAGCCAGCAGCAAACTGATCGAACAGTATGCCAAACAGAGCGGCAGCTTTACAGTACATGCTTTCCGCCGTGATGAACTGATGCAGTTTGAAGTGAATGCAGCAGGTTCTGAACTGACTGAAGTTGAATTAAAAGTTGAAGATCAGGCCAAACTGGATCGCTGGTTAAAAGTGTAAAATCACAGTCTGAAATCTATACTATAAAAAACCGATGCTCAAGCATCGGTTTTTTTATGCAGATCTATCGTCATAAACCCTATCGTAATCACACCTTATTTGATGATCAGGCGGGAAGTACCGCGAAACTCCGCCACAATCTGCTGCTTCTGGTTCGTGACCCGAATATCATAAATGCCGCTGCGGCCACTGCTGGCTTTATGTTCTGCCACCGCAGTCAGGGTATCGCCGAGCAGGCCCGGTTTTAAATAATGAATGCCGCAGTGCTGACCCACCGCCGGATGTTCGCCGGTGTTGCAGGCAATGGCAAAAGCCGCATCCGCCAGCGCAAAAATCACCGCACCGTTACAGGTTTGATGGCCTTGTAAATGCTGCTCGGTAATTTTTAATTCAATCTGTGCGCTGTGTTCACCAAACGACACCAGATGGGCGCCCAGATGCTGCATTAATCGGTCCTGATGAAACATGGGATTAACTTGCTGATCCATAGCAGCCTCCTTTTTTAAGATACGTTTTATTTTAAATTTAAAATTATGTGAATCATAAATAGCATTGTGATGCTGAAAATACAAGCAAAAAAATAAGGCCCCGTTGGAGCCTTATTTTCATCGTCTATTCAACGCATCTTTGCAACAGCTTTTTTAGCTGAGCAGATGCAAGTCTCATTAACGGGCACGACGACCACGTGATTTGGTATTGGGACGGGTGGTGCCATTGGTCTTGCGACGTGGCTTTTCACCTTCTTCCATTTGCCAGATGCGTGGTGTGCCGGATTTTTTCTTGGCGGTACCATCTTTGTTGACTTTTTTCTGCATCGGTTTGCCACCAGTGCCGCCCGGTTTCTTCACATAAGAACGTGAGCGATACGGCTGTTCGGCTGGTACATCTTTAAAGTCGCTATAGAGCAGTGGTTCAATTTCACGGGTTTCACCCGGTTGCAGGCCCAGCTGAACCAGATCAATCGAACCGATTTTGGTGCGAATTAAACGCAAAGTTGGGAAGCCGACCGCAGCGGTCATGCGGCGCACCTGACGGTTACGGCCTTCACAAATTGAAATTTCAGCCCAGGAGGTCGGCACCGAAGCGCGGTAACGTACCGGCGGATGACGTTCCCATAACCACTCCGGTTCAGCCACTTTAATCGCTTTGGCCGGCAAGGTCATGCCATCATTCAGTTCTACACCTTTACGCAGCTGTTCTAGCGCTTCTTCGGTAATGTCACCATCGACCTGGACCAGATAGGTTTTAAACTTTTTATTGGCCGGGTTGGTAATAAACTGGTTTAAACCGCCATGATCGGTCAGGAACATTAAACCTTCTGAATCCATGTCCAGACGACCGGCAATCCGTAAATCCGGATCATCAATGAAGTCGGCCATGGTTGGGTGCTTTTCATCGGGACGAAACTGCGACAGCACATCATAAGGCTTGTTAAGAATAACTATTTTCACTGTAACCTGCTAAAAAATATAAAAAAATCTGGGTGTGATTCTTATGCTAACTGTAATAAAACCCGGCATGGGAGAGAAAGGGTGACAATGAGCAAAAAGAAGGTCCACAATATCGGGCTACTATAGCAGATTCTGTCTGATCTGCCTGAACTTTATGGCAAAGCTGAGCAGATGATTTTGATTGGAAATGTAAAACTTGCTGAGAGATGCCACAGGATATATGCCGATTTATTAAGCACAGAAATAAGGCCATTTCCCTTATAAATCCCGGGCTGGTTAAATTTTGATTAAACTGAAAAGATCATCGAGTTAAAAATACAATTAAGCAGACAGCCAAAAAAGACCGGTGCCGGGCAAGAATAGTATGGATTTGCCCGCCCACCAATCACAGGGAGTAGCAAGGATTATGGGTTATCAGAAAATCGTCGTGCCTGCAGATGGCAGCAAAATTACGGTAAATGCAGATTTATCCCTGAATGTGCCGAACAATCCGATTATCCCTTTTATTGAAGGTGACGGGATTGGGGTGGATATTACCCCGACTATGAAAGCCGTGGTGGATGCGGCAGTACAAAAAGCCTATGGTGGCAAACGTGCGATTGAATGGATGGAAGTGTATTGCGGCGAAAAGGCCAACAAGATTTATGGCACCTATATGCCGGAAGAAACCTTTGAGGTCTTGCGTGAATTTGTGGTGTCGATTAAAGGGCCGCTAACCACACCAGTTGGTGGTGGGATCCGCTCATTGAATGTGGCCTTGCGTCAGGAACTGGACCTGTATGTCTGTGTGCGTCCGGTACGCTGGTTTGAAGGCGTGCCTTCACCGGTGCAACATCCGGAACTGACCGATATGGTGATTTTCCGGGAAAACTCGGAAGATATTTATGCCGGGATTGAATGGAAAGCCGATTCACCGGAAGCGAAAAAAGTTATTAAATTCCTGAAAGAGGAAATGGGTGTCACCAAAATCCGCTTTGAAGAAAACTGTGGTATTGGGATTAAACCGGTCTCCAAAGAAGGCACTCAGCGTCTGGTACGTAAAGCCATCCAGTTCGCGATTGATAATGACAAGCCGAGTGTGACCTTGGTACATAAAGGCAACATCATGAAATATACCGAAGGCGCCTTTAAGGAATGGGGGTATGAAGTGGCGCTGGAGCGTTTTGGCGGCGAATTGCTCGATGGCGGGCCGTGGGTGAAGCTGAAAAATCCGAAAACCGGCAAAGAGATTATGATTAAAGATGTAATTGCCGATGCCTTTTTACAGCAGATTTTAATGCGCCCGGCAGATTATTCGGTCATTGCCACCTTAAACCTGAACGGGGATTATATTTCCGATGCACTGGCGGCAGAAGTCGGCGGGATTGGCATTGCACCGGGAGCCAATATTGGCGGGGCAATTCATATGTATGAAGCCACCCATGGCACTGCGCCAAAGTATGCTGGGCAGGACAAGGTCAATCCGGGGTCGATTATTCTGTCTGCGGAAATGATGCTGCGCGATATGGGCTGGACTGAAGCGGCTGATCTGATTATTCGGGGTGTATCCGGTGCGATTGCAGCCAAAACGGTGACATATGATTTTGAACGCCTGATGCCAGATGCCACCTTGCTGCGCTGCTCTGAGTTTGGTCAGGCGATTATTGACAAGATGGACCAATAAAACGCTATCTATTTGATGCAACCGCCCGCGTTTAACGCGGGTTTTTTATGCCTTATCTTCTCATCCATTTGTGTCAATGTAATGACAAGTAACCACAGTGATGCTTTGGGTGACTAAGGTAAAATAGTAAAACTATTTTCACTTGATTTGTAATGGATAATCCTGTGCCCAATTACATTGAGGCAATTTGATACAGCTTATGACTTGGGCAAAAAACAAAACCCGGTAGAGTAATACCTGTACATATTGTGCGACATATCGAACTGATACAGGAGTGATATGAAATGGCTAATCAACAAAACCAGCAGAATCAACAGAATCAGCAAAACCAACGTCAACAAAATCAGCAGCAGAATGACAATCAACGTCAACAGCAGCAACAGCCTCAGCAACAAAATCAAAAACAGAAAAACCAACGTCAGCAATGATGTCGCACCCCCAATTTAAAAACTTTTTCATCGCCTAAAGGCGCAGATAGGTTTTTAAATTGATTTACTGACAAAGGCTCTCATGATGAGAGCCTTTGTCATATCTATATAGCCCATGACGATCTAGATCGGAAAGCAGCGAGGAATCATCTCCAAACCCAGATCAGCAAAACCTGTACAAAAACCGTGTTTTATCTACCCCTGAGCAGACCTTAAGATCAAGTCATCCCTTGATGATGCAGGTGCCATGAATATCTTGATTTCTAAACGGCTCGCCGGTCTGGCGCTTGGCTTAAGTTTGAGTGTGCTGCTGGTCGGCTGTCAGCCACCGCCTTCGGGTGATGCCGCCGGTATGCGCTATCCGATGCTGTATCTGAAATTGCAACAGCAGGAATTCATGGGGCCTTTACCGGTCCCGGTAGAAGGTGTGCAGGCCAGGCAGATCAGTGATACCTGGGGTGCGGCGCGCAGTGAAGGGCGTCGGCATGAAGGCACTGATATTTTTGCCAAACGCGGCACGCCGGTACGCTCAACCACGGCTGGAATTGTATCGCGGGTGGGCACCAACAACCTTGGGGGTAAAGTGGTCTGGGTGATTGGTCCGGGCTTAAGCCATCATTATTATGCGCATTTAGAGGATTATGCAGCGGAGATTCAGGAAGGTGACTGGATTGAAGCCGGTGAAATCATTGGTTATGTCGGTAATAGCGGCAATGCTCAAAATACACCGCCACATTTGCATTATGGGATTTATTTAGGCGGACAAGGCGCCTTGAATCCTTATCCCTATTTGGTACAAGAACTGACCGATGAATAAATGGGATCAGTTTACCTCGATTGTAGAAACCGGGGTTTTGGTGGCCGGCAGTCTGCAAATAAAATACAGATTTCCCAGTGCCAGAACCGCACCGGCCAGTAAAAACTGCTGCGGATAGGACCAGCCGGCGACTTGTAAGCCGCTAAAGCTTAAGCCTCCTATCAGCTGCACGCTGGCAAAGCATAAAGTAGCCATGCCCCATAATTTTTTATAGGCCAGACCATAGAGCTGGAGCAGGGTATAAGAGGTCAGAAACACCACCGCCGGATTCAGCAGGCCGGTAAAAAAGGAAGACAGAAAAGTCATCACCTGCCAGGCAGCCACATATTCTGAGGCTGGCCTTACCGAGTTGCGGGAGAAAGGCAATTAATTTTTTATAAGGATTGGCTGAGAGCGGTTTGATCGTTTTTGACCTGTTTTAAATACTGATATTCGTTTTAGTAAAAAGAGGGATAGAAAATTCAGCAGCCTTGGTAGAAATCCAATTAAGGTAAAACTTGCCAGTAAGATTGAACAAATTATTGCTAAGGGGCAGGTTTTTAAACTTAGTGAATCAAGTTATTCCTCTAAAGAAAAAGGGATGACCTACCACTATCTAAAAACTAAGGTTTTTTGTAGGCGGCGAGGAAGACGGTGCGTAATGGGTGATTTGAGAGGATTCAAACGAGGCTGTTCATTGTGACATACAAGTCAAAGCAAGTTTTGATGCTATTTTAGACAGTGTGAAAAAATAGGCGATAACTTATAGTTATCGCCTAATGCTACTACTTACAAACCAAGCACCCATGCAGAAGTTAACTCAGTGGCTAGTAGCCAACCCTACGTGCTGCATCACAGTTTAAATATTAATCAATTGAACGAGAATGATCAAGCCATACTTGATGATGCAGGTGCAATGAGCATCTTGATTTCTAAATGGCTTGCCGCTATGTTGCTTGGACTAAGAAAGCTATTTGATGAATAAACGGGATCAGCTTACATCCGCCGTGGAAACCGGGGTTTTGGTGGCCGGCAGTCTGCAAATAAAATACAGATTTCCCAGTGCCAGAACCGCACCGGCCAGTAAAAACTGCTGCGGATAGGACCAGCCGGCGACTTGTAAGCCGCTAAAGCTTAAGCCTCCTATCAGCTGCACGCTGGCGAAGCATAAAGTGGCCATGCCCCATAACTTTTTATAGGCCAGTCCATACAGCTGGAGCAGGGTATAAGAAGTTAGAAAAACCACCGCCGGATTCAGCAGGCCTGTAAAAAAGGAAGACAGAAAAGTCATCACTGACCAAGGGGCGATTGCCGCTAAAATGGCCGCCACATACAGGCAATACAGGATTTTCAGGGCTTTGAAATTGCCGAGCTGTTTTGCCAGAAAATAGGCACAGGCCGCTCCGCAGGCACTGCCCAGGCCATATAAAATCCAGTGGCTATTGATCCAGAACAGGCTGAGTTGTTGCACCTGACTTAAATAGTCAATCCAGAAGAGTGAGTGTGGTACATAGGAAAACGCGCTACAGCTATACACCAAGAGCAGGCTGGCAAAGACCTTTTTATTGATGGGTACAGCAGCAGCGCTTTGAGGCTGGCTTTGGATGTTAACCGGTAGGGCTTTGGGTTTGAGCAGGATTAAACCCAGACTGCACAGCACGGCAAAGGCACATAAAATCAGCCAGGCACTTGAGGTGGAGATATGATCTAAATAGGGCAAAAATAATGTGGCGAGCAGCACACCAAGTCCGATGCCACTAAAACCAATCACATTAATTTTAAACCGATGCTGCAATTCACAGTGCTGCGCAACCACGCTCGGCGCCAGAATCATCAGCCAGCCACCGCAGATGCCGGACAATATTCGCCAGAACAGATACCAGCTGCCCTCAAAACCGGCGAACGCACAGCAGAATAAACTTAAACTGCCGAGAAAGGCCGCGGCCTGAATCCAGCTTAATAGCTGCCGGTTTAAGCGCATGGCCCAGACCGCACCAATTAAATAACCGAGTAAATTGGCGCTGCCGAGCAGGCTGGCAAACTCGCTACTCCATTCAAAAGCCAGACGGGTACTGGGTAATAAGGCGGTATAAGAAAAACGAAAAATACCGATACCTAAACAGGTGGCCAGCAGTAAAAACAGGCTGAGGCGGCGTTGCTGTGCATCCATGCAGATTCCTTGCGCTTTTTATTATGCTTAAAATATTGTTGTATGGCGCGCGGGCTATTACAGTTGCGCGCTGATCTGGCCAATTTGTTTGCTAATCTAACAACTGTTTATTCCACTGAAACCGGCTGACCAATGCTATAAAAATGCCCGCCGGCAATATGGTGGATACTTTTCCATTCATCGGCCACTTCATGATAATACCAGTGCCCGTCACGAAATACCCGCTGATCGGCATAGGCTGTAATGACTTTGCCTATAAACAGGTCATGGGTTTGCTGGTTGTGCGGCTCCGGAATAAGTTCACAGATCAGCCAGGCGGCGCATCCGGCCACTGTCGGCACAGGAGAATGCTCAAACTGGAACAGCTCGACCCCACAGCGGTCCAGCTTGTTCGGCTCCTGAAACAGGCTGATGCTTCCCAGTTGATGCACCATCCTGAGCTGTTTTAAGGTCGGCACCTGCAAGGCAAAATAACCTGACTGTTCAATGATGGCACGGGTTTTGGTGCTTTTATCCAGCACCACTGTAACTTTGGCGGGATTAAACTCAAGCGCACAGGCCCAGGCTGCAGCCATGACATCGGTTTCTTGCTGATCTTGTGCAGACACCAGCACGGTCGGACCATGATTAATCAAACGATAGGCCTTTTCCAAAGGCACGGCTTGCAGATCAGCAGGGAGCGTCATATTTTTTTATTCCTCAATCAGAGATCATTCCAGAGATATGCAGGAAAACAACAATTCTGCATTGTACCGGGTGTTAAAACTTATATCATTGATGCATGCTTGGGAAAAAGCACAAAATACAGCGGGAGACAGATTCATGAAAATGTATCAGGTTGATGCATTCACAACAGCATTATTTAAGGGAAATCCGGCCGCAGTAATAGTGGTCGAAGACTGGCTTGATGACGCTTTAATGCAGAATATTGCACTGGAAAATAACCTTTCCGAAACTGCCTTTGTCAAGCCGATGGATGCTGAAAATTTCGAGATTCGCTGGTTTAGCCCCACAGTTGAAGTCGATTTTTGCGGCCATGCCACTTTGGCCAGCAGCTTTGTACTGTTTAAGGATTATACCCGCGCCAAAACCATTCATTTTCATGTCAAAAATTTAGGTCTTTTTATTGTCACGCAAGATGATGATGGCAAAATCCGCATGAATTTTCCAACCCGTGTGCCGGTACTGCAAGATGAATTTCCGGCGCAATTGCTGGATGTGATTGATCAGCCGGTCAAGGAAGTCTATTTAAATGCACAGGCCTATATTCTGGTACTGGAATCTGAGCAGGCAGTGTTAGCCGCCCAGCCCGATCTGGCCAAAATCCGGCAGATTGCAGAGCTGCATCAGGTCAGCACCGCAATTACCGCGACAGACCTAGATGTGGCCTTGACCGCGCCCTCTCAGGACTATGACTATATTGCTCGCTACTTTGCCCCGCATAAAGGGATTGATGAAGATCCGGTGACTGGTTCCATGCATACCGGTCTGGCGCCGTTATGGGCAGAAAAAACCGGCAAAACTGAACTGGTGGCTTATCAGGCTTCGGCGCGAGGTGGAATGCTGTACTGTGCCTTACAAGCAGAGCAGCGTATTGAAATTTCCGGTTATGCCAAATTATATCTGGTGGCCGAGTTATTTTTAGATTAAAACAGAACAGGGAAATCACGCTGGGTATGCCGGTGATTTTCAAACATAAGTCACAACAACAAACAATTTAATGCTGCAGTCATGCAAGCGGCTGCAGCAGGTAAAAGGTATTGAAAAAATTATGTTAATGCGGTTTAAACAGCTCAGCCTGTCTTTGCTGATCATGGGTGTGGGGGCTACGACATTTGCCCAGCCGGTGTTGGTAAAATCTGAACAGCAGATTGAAGAATACCGGCTGGATAATGGTTTTCGGGTGATTCTGGCGCCGAATGCCAAAGAAAATAAAGTGGTGATGAGTACCATCTACTTTACCGGTTCCCTGAATGATCCCCAAGGCAAAGGCGGTATGGCGCATTTACTGGAACATCTGGCGTTTAAAGGCACCCAGAATGTCCCGGGAGATGAATTCCAGCGCCGTTTAAACCAGTACACCTTAAGCAATAATGCCAGCACCGATTACTACTCGACCAAATATCTGAACACCATCCGCCCAGATCAGACAGCCATTAATGAGATGATTTATCTTGAAGCCGAGCGTATGGACAAGCTGGTGCTGCAAGAAAAATTTGTGCCGGCAGAAATTGCGATTGTGAAGCGTGAACGCGAAGTGCGTATGGATCAGCCCTATGCGGTGTTAATGGATCAGGTCTGGAAAGCGGCCTATGGCAACCAGTATCTGGGCCGTTTACCGATTGGTGATCTGAATGAGTTGCAGTCGATTCAGATGCCGGAATTGCAGCGTTTTTATCGTAACTGGTATGCACCGAATAATGCCGTGATGGTGCTGACCGGCAAGTTTGATAAAGCGCACGTACTCAAGCAGATTGATCAGCATTTTAGTCCGCTGGCCAAACGCCAGATTCCGGCACAGGTCAAGGTGCCAGTGCTGGATGCCCGTACCATCAAAAACCGGGATTTTTTAGTGCAAAAAGGCAGCCAGCTGGCCAAGTTCAATATCTATTTAAATGGTCAGAACGGCCAGCATAAAACCGCTCTGGCGTTGGCGCCGTATTTATACACCATGCAGCCGAGCGGGCATTTGTATCAGGGCATGGTTGAAACCGGTATCAGCACCATGGTGCAATCGACCACCTGGCTGGATCAGGATTTTAATCTGGTCTTTATGGGTGCCTTGTATGCACCGACTCATAATGCCAAGCAGGTTGAAACTGCCTTGCAGCAGGGTGTCGAGCAGGGCAAAAATTTTAATCAGACCGAGCTGAACCGGGTCAAAACCCTGATTCGTAATAGCCAGGACAGTCTGTTTAGCAATGCCAGTGCTCTTGCCGGTATGCTAAGTGATTATGTGGTATCGGAGCAGGGCAACTGGGCACAGTATTTTGTCCATCAACAGGAATTACAGGCCTTAACGGTGGATCAGGTCAATACACGTTTACAGCAATTCCTGATTCCTGAACATCGTATGCGCGGGCATATTCAGCCGACACCAGAAGAGCAGAAAAAGGCCCAGCAACAGCAGGCTGCTGAACCGCTGAAAACCCTCGATCAAATGGATGTACAGGCCGAGCCACTCAAAGACATCAGCAGCTATGAGCAGGAAATTCAGCAGTATCTGCACACATCCAAACAGGCCTTAAGCCAGACTGAAGCCAAAATCCAGCGTGGCACACTGGCCAATGGCATGAAATATGCACTGTTTCCCACCTCGACCCGGGACGATAAAACCTACGCCACCATTATAGTCGATTTTGGCAATGAAAAATCGCTGTTTAATCAGGGCGAGATTATTGACCTGATGGCCTATTTAATGCTGCGTGCCTCAGATCAGTACAGCCTGCAGGATATTGCCGACAAATCCATTGACGCCGGTGGTTCAGCTTCGGCACAGGCCAATAGCAATGGCGTGGCCATTTCGATTGTGGCCAAAAAAGATAAATTTGATGAGTTTTTCAGATTTGTCTTGGAAATCATGAAAAAGCCGCTGTTTGAACAGGCTCAGTTTGATCTGATCAAGGCACAAAGTCTGGCCAGTCTGGACCGGCCGTATACCGAGCCGGAAACCGTGGCTGCCTTAAATATGGCACGTTTGATCGAGCGTTATCAGCCGGGAGATTTGCGTTATCACTTCGAGCCGGAATTTGCCAAGCAGCAGTTGACCCAGGCCAGCAATGAGAAAGTCAAACAGCTGTATCGGCAGTTTTTTGCCATGGATCATGCCCGGATTGCCATCACCGGTGATTATGAGGCCAAGCCGGTTCTCAAGCTGTTGCAACAGCAGTTTGCCACTTGGAACGGAGCACAGCCGTATCAGCGTTTAAGCGTGCCGTATAACAGCTATGCGGCGCAAAAACAGCATGTACTGTCCGAACAGCGTGAGTTTGGCAGTTATCAGGGCGTGATGACCCTGCCAGTGGGAAATGATCATCCCGATGCAGCCGCATTAATGGTCATGAGTCATATTTTAGGGGACTCACAACTGACCTCACGTCTGGCGCAAGAGCTGCGTGAAAAAAATGCGCTGGTCTACAGTTTTGGCAGTTCGCTCAATTTAAGCAGCTTTGAAAATTCCGGTGCCCTCAGTGTGAGTGCCAACTATACTGCCGGTAAAGCGGCGCAGTTGTCGCAGGCGGTACATAAAGTCTTTCAGGAGTTGCGCAAAAATGGCGTGACTGCACAGGAAGTAGCGGCGGCCAAGGCTGACATTCTGAAACAGCGTGTCACAGCGCTGGAAGATGAGCGCCGTATTCACCGGATGCTGGTGGCACAGCTGGAACTTGACCGTGATTTACCGTATCGGGAAAAACGTGATCAGGCCATTGCCCGACTCAGCAAAGCCGATATTGATGCGGTGATCCAGAAATATCTGCTGCCGCAACATTGGGTCGAAGTCATGGCTGATCAATATGGTCAGCCGGTAAAATAAGTGCTGATTACAGATCATTCATATAAAAAATCTCCCTAAACGGGAGATTTTTATGAAGCCGGTTATGTTGGCACTGATCCCATCTGCCAGCAATCCTTATAGGTGCTATGAGTAAGTATGAGGTGAATTTATCATAGAGAATTAGAGCCGATAGAATTGTTTGGCATTATCATGGAACACCTGCGCTAATGCCTGCGGATGATACGTCGCCACCACATCGCTAAAGGCATCAATAATCGTGACTAAGTCGCTACTGACCCGATCCATCGGGAAATTGGAACCAAACATCACCCGATACATACCAAAACTTTTTAGCGCATGCTGAATCAGCGGGGCAGTTAAATCAATGATTTCCTGTTTTGAGGCCAGCCGTTGCTGCTGATGAAACTGATGACCCAGTACCGGCATGAACAGCCCGGACAATTTGGTATAGACATTCGGGCAGCGCGCCAGTTCTGCCAGGTCTTCCTGCCAGCGAAACAGGATATTGTCGCGCGCAGTTTGGGTAATACCGGTATGCGAGCCGACCGGACCAAACAGACCGGCCGGTGTACCGAGGTGATCCAGCACAATTGAGGTTTCCGGAAACTGTTTTGCCAGGGCAATCACATCTTCCAGCTGGCTGGAATAGACCCAGGCATCAAAACTTAAATTATGCTGTGCCAGTAGTTCAAAGCCTTTCAGAAATTTTTTGTCACGGTATAAATGCGGATCATCGGCCCAGGCATAAATGTCTTTATCTTCATGAACCGCAGCCATTTTACGAATCCCGCGAAAATGTTGCGGCGCCGCTTTCTGATGCATTTTCAGAATCTGCTTGAACTGGCTGTCACGCGGGTCGGCCGTGGCCACCACTGCACCCAGCTGGATACCATTTTTGGCAAAATCCAGCGACTCAATAAAACGGGTTTCTCCAACCACACCTTTGCCTTTGTGGTCATGCCAGCTGGCCTCCACATGCACCACTTTTTCAACCGGATAAAAGCCGACATCGCGGCAATAATGTTCGGGCAAATAGGGGGCAGTGACATGCTGGGTGTGTCCCAAAGTGTCAATCAGTGCTTTGGATTTTAGCGTACGGATGGTTTTATCCAGTAAGCGTGGATATTTCCCTAGCAGCTTGACTGCCAAGCGTGCGCTGTGTGGTGTGTTATACGGGTCCCATTGATGAATATGCGCATCAATCAGTGCAAATCCAAGATTTTGCATAGCAGGTTGGTTTGATCCTTGAAGATGTCTATTTTATTCAAAGCCAAGTCTGCAAAAAAGAAAAGGGTATTTATCGAAAAGATGACATTAAAAAAGCCCAACAGGGTGGACTTTTTTTAGCAATTTAATGATCGTGATCATGTTTGTGTTTATTGCTGTGAAATTCTTCATTACGACGGAAACGTAAATAGTTCTCGAACTGTTCACAGTATTCATCATAATTGTCTTCCAGCATCATCTGGAACTGCTGCAAAATGTAGGACATGACCTGATCTTTGGCAGCACGCATTTCCTCACCATCTTTGAAGTTATTGGCTGCGACCCAGGTATTAAAACGTGCCGTGCCGAACAGCATGGCAGCGCTGACCTGACCGCGTTTTTCCGCTGGTTGTTCCTGTGAACCTTTTTCGACGCGACAAAATTCGTTGGCCTGTTTGATAAATTCATCAGCACGTTCAAAGAAAGCAGCATTTAACGCTTCTTCTTCGGTAACATCGGTTGCTTCAATCTTTTGAACCATGAATTTTTCCTAAGCTAAAATCATAAACAATAATTATAGGCAAAGCCTTGCAGAAACTAAACCTTTGTCTTACTCTAAAAATAGCCTAAGCAAGAAAAAGGAATCACGATGCAAGATGCAATTGCGGTTCAAAGTCTAAAAAGTGATATTGCGCTGCTGCGACAAAACATCTGGCCGCCGGCACAGCTGGCCAATGTAGAAGGGCTGCCAATTTATTATGGCAATCCGGCTGAAGTTGAAGCCTATTTTCAGCAATGGTCCGGATTGATTGAGCGGGCACAAGAGCTGTTTCAGCCCTTTATGGAAGATGAAGTGCTGGATGCCATTCATCTGCCAAGTCACTTAAACCTGCCTTTATTTTTCTTTCATGTTGACCGAATCCGGATTAATAAAACCCGGGCCAAAGAATCAAAAACTTTTCGCGGTCTGGCCAGCCTAATGGAAAAGTGTGGCCAGTTTGATGCCGCGCAGATGCTGGCGATGAAACAGTGGCTGGAGAGTGACGACAGCGCAGCGCTGGTGGCGCACCGTGAGTTTATTGATTTGCGTACCTATGTGTTTCAGCATGGGCAAAGTGAATATACTCGCACCCGTTTTTATGTCAACGGTATTGTGCTGAGTGTCGAACCGCATTTTCAGCTGGTGGATGCCCGGGAAAAACCGCGCAAGCAGCGGAGCGACAGCTATCATGATCCGCTGGCCGATAACGGGACCTGGAAGGTATTTGGCAAGTACCGCTAAATGATTATCTCCGTGCTGGGCTTTAGTCCGACCAGAAGGTTTTGCTGCGGGTAAATTCCAGCAAATGCTGCTCGGCTTCGGCCAGAACATGCTCTTGCTCGGCAGCAATCCAGCCCAGAACAAACCAGGCCTGTGGGTTTTGCTGAACCTCATGTTGAAACAGGGCTTCGGCCACTACCAGATCATTAAACTGACCCAAAGATTCCTGTGCCGGTTTCAATGCTTTCAGATACTGTTTGACGGCATCGGCTTCAAATAAAGAGGCAATAAACTCGACCGAATAACGCAGGCGTTTGACCCGTTTACGGGTACGGTGCTTCTGTTCACTGTCAAGATGTTCAAACTGCACGGCATCCTGACAAATTTGCCGGTGCATTTTTGCAAGCTGTTTCCGTACCTGTTTTTTCAGCGATTGATCATTTTCATGTGCTGTGCACTGGCTAAACTGTAGCAGCTCCAGCAAGAGGCGCACTGTTTCTGGCGCGCGAAATAGTGCATCAATTTCATCGCTGCTTTCGCTACTTGCTGGCAGTTCCGCGAGGGGAGAGCCGGCCTTGGCCAGACGTGGCATCAGGCTTTCACTCAGCGCATCGCGGTCGCGGGTGGAACCAAGTTGCCGGAACAGTTCTGCCAATTGCGCTTGCCATTCGGGTTGTACCTGTTCGGACCAGTGACCAAAGATTTTCAGCGCGCTGCGTAAACGGCGAATGGCCACACGGGCCTGATGTACATGACCACTCTGATAATGATTGTCGGCAATCGCCGTGGCATTTGGTAATAAATGAGTCAGACAGTTGCTGACAATTTTGGCCAGCGCGCGGCTACTCGAATCATGTTTATCGAGGCTAAAAGGTGTTTGATGTTGAACGGGCAAGATGTCCTGCTGATTCTTGAGCATCTGACCGCGCTGTGATTTGCTGCGAACATCAAGCCAGAGCTGATAGCGTTTTACCCATGGCTGCACAAAATCAATCAGGTCGCTAACATCGCCATGTTTCAGTTCAAACTCGACTTCGTAAATATCGCTTTGTGCTGTTGGTGTGCGGACTTCGCCCTGATCAAACGCCAGTTCAATTGCACTGTCTTTGACTTGTTCAAGCACAATCAGGCGTTGCACATCGGTTTCAAATTGCAGCTCCAGACCGGTATTTTTTAAATCGGCCTTTTTCAGCTCCAGCGCCTGTTTTAGCAAGGTTTGCGCCTGTTTATGTTCCTGATACAGGCTTAGATCCAGCTGCTCCGGTTCATCCGGGCCGAGGGCCAGTTCCAGTTCAAAACGCTCAAAATGATGCTGCCCCGGTGCTTTTAAGGTCTGACACCAGCGTTGACCTTCCAGACGCTGACGCAGGGCGATGGCATGCTGTGCCAGCTGCTGCTCAGGACTGTCATAATATTTGGCCCACAGCTGCATTGGCACGGCTTTTTTCTTGGCAATGGCTTTTTCAAAGGCGCGGCGCTGATGCACCGGCACCTGAAATTTCAGTTCGATTTCCGCCATAACCAACTCCTGCAATTTTTATTCTTGATTGACCTTACTATAGGCCAAGCCATGCATAAAAAGTAGCCATAAAGCGTATTCTTTTGTCTGGCCGGAGCGGGGAGTGGCTGAACTTACTTAATAAACTTGCGACTCACCAGGAATTGTTCGGTGGCATCCAGCAAGGCTTGCGCATGGACTTCCTGTTTTGCGGTCAGCCAGCCGAGTACAAACCAGTCGCTGGCTTCCAGCTCGGTTTGCTGGATATACAGCGCAGCTGAGGAAAGAACCTGATATTCCTGCGCGGCCAGCTGGGCATCGTTCAGGGCTTTGCTGTACTTTTGCAGGTTTTTAACATCATAGATCGTGGTGAGTACCGGGAAAATAAATTTCAGGGCATTAATTTTCTGCGCCAGCTGATCCAGACTGTCAAAATCGGTCTGACTGGTCTGGTTTAGCTGTTCTTGCAGTAATTTATATTGATGCTGCAAAGTCTGCTGAGCGGCCTGTTTTAAATCCTGCGCAGGGTGGGAGGCATCTTCATCCAGGCTAAACATCAACAGTTCCAGATAATGATGTACATTCTGGGTCGATTTCACCAGATTGGCCAGTTTCTCTTTAGCATATAAAATATCTTTGGCCAGATTCGAGGCGGTATTCGGATTCTGCAAAAAGGTGCCGAGGGTATTTTGCATGTGCTCTAAATGTTGCAGCTGGTCAAACTGCTGTCTAAACGCCAGTAACTGATTGGCCCATTTTTCTGAAATAGACGCACTCCAGTCTTTGAGCAAATGCACGGTTAAATACAGCTGATTCAGTGCATTTTGCGCCTGTACAATATGCTCGGCTTCATTAACACCGGCTGAAATAGCCGCAATGTTCGGTAGTAAATGCTGCAATTGCTGGGCAATTAACAATCTTAAATTCTGATCGGCCGAGGCTTTTTTATTTAAACGGAATTCTTCAGCCAGACGCGGCGGGCTGACTTGTAAGTCTAAAGCCAGCAAATTGCCCATTTCGGCCTTGCTGCGTACATCTAACCAGAGCTGGTATTTCTTGACCCATTCAAAACAGAAGGCCAGCAGTGCCTGCACCGAACCAGATTTTAATTCAAACTCAACCTCATGGACGGGATATTCACGCTCGCCGCTGCGAATACAGCCTACATCTAAACTGGCTTCAATCTCGACTTCATCTAGCTGGATAACACGCAAAGTACGCGTAATATCGGTTTCAAATTGCAGTTGCAGCGGGCTTTCAGTCTGACTGAGAACTGCATCTAATAGCTGTCTGGCTTCGGGAGCGGCATCGTAAATGCTTAAATCAAGCGCAGGTAGCTGGTGCAGTTCGCCCAGGTCATGATTATGTTCAAAACGTTCAATATGGGTTTTACCGGCTTTTAGTGTCTGTACCCAGCGCGTGCCTTCCAAGCGTTGTCTGAGCGCAATACCATGCTGTGCCAGTAGGCGGTCGGCAGTGTCATAATATCGGGCTTGCAGCGAAATGGTTTCAGATTTCTTAGGATCCAGCGCTTTAAGTAAGGCATTACGGCGCGCATCAGGAATTTGAAATTTTAATTCAATCTCGGTCATTCAATTGGTCCTAAAAAATTGAGCAATACAGCAAAAAAGTAGCTTTCTGGTAGATGACGCCGCTATACCAAATTATTATCAAGCGTCCAGAAAAGGCGTTCATTGTTTAAGGCTTCTGATTGTAACCAAAATCTGTCCTGAAAAAAGTAGCCAGAAAAATAGCGCGAACAAAGTGGCTTTTATTTGTACAGAAAATGCGGTAATTTGAGCAAGAACAGAGCATCAGGATGATGAATATGAACGCACCCCTCAACACCGAATGGGCGAAAAAACCGGATGACACGCCTCAAGGTCCAATTCAAAATTATCACGAGTTTTATCGTTTTTATTTAACCGAACACCGCAATATCATGAGCCGGCGTCTGCATATGCTGGGCAGTGGTATCGGCCTGATTTGCCTGACGCAAATGGTCAGGCAGCGTAAGCCACGTTACTTTGTCTATGGACTGGTGGCCGGTTATGCCTGCGCCTGGGTCGGTCATTTTTTCTTTGAAAAAAACAAGCCGGCCAGCTTTAAACAGCCGCTGTATAGCTTTATTTCTGACTGGCGAATGTTTGCCGACATTCTGCGCGGCAACCTGAGTCTTAAAGACCGCGCACTGGATAAAATTGACAGCTAATCTTCATTTTTCGAGCAAAACTAAAACTTTCGGTCAAAAATAAGATGAATGGTCAAAAAATTCATTGAAATTGTAGAGTGAATGTTCTATTAATTGAAGCAATGCAGAGTGTATGACACTTTGATGACATCAGTTTTTAACTTTCCAAGCCTGGAGTGACCTTTCTCCGGGCTTTTTTATAGCTGGAATCATTGAAATAAAAAGAATGAAGAGAGTCAAAAGAGTGTGGACGTACTAGCGTTTGATCACATTTCCCCAAATGCGTCCTGGCATCAAATTCTAGTACGTCCATGAGACCATGAATGCACGTTGGTTGTTATTGATATAAAAAAATAAAAAACAACAACTTATATCGTTATTATTGTGAGTCCTAGTAAATACCGAAACCGGCGCTGACTCTATCCCCAATACTAGGGATTTTGCATAAAAATCTGAACTGAAACAAAGCATCAGCGAAAATACAGGCAAGGCCTGCTCTTGAGCTGTAACTATGTAATAATGAGAGCCAATTTTTTGAGGTGTTTCAGGCAGGCAAAATGCGTGGCTTATATTTAATTACCAATGATGATCCGATTGAACTGCTTTTAGCCAAACTTGAAGGTGCAATGGCGACCTATGAAGTTGCAGTCTTGCAATATCGCCGTAAAAAGGTGGCAAAAGAAGATCAGGCCTATGAAATTGAATATATGAAATCATTGTGTGCACAGTACAAAGTGCCATTTGTGATTAATGATGATTTGGAGGCTGCGGTAAAATATGGTGTCGGCGTGCATTTGGGTCAGGATGATGGCTCAATTGTCGAAGCCGCAGCACGTTTACCGAAGAATGTCCTGATTGGCCGCAGCTGTAACAATTCACTTGAACTGGCAGAGCAGGCCATTGCCGATGGCGCTAACTATGTGGCATTTGGGGCAATTTTCGCCACCGACACCAAGCCGGAAGCCGGCAATATTGGTCTGGAAACCTTAAAGCAGGCCAAAGCAAAACTGAATGTACCGATCTGCGCGATTGGGGGGTTAACCGTTGAAAATGGTCAGCAGGTGATTGATGCCGGTGCAGACCTTTGTGCGGTGATTAGTGATATATTAGGTCGTCCGATGCATACCGTTGCTCAACGCGTATATGACTGGTCTGAACTATTTAAAAAGGCGGTTTAAGCCGAAATTTTTGTCTGATTTTATTTTGAGTTGAGTCGATTCATGAGCCTATCTCCAAAGCAAGAACAATTATTTAAACAAGCCAGCAAACATATTCCAGGTGGCGTGAACTCACCGGTGCGTGCGTTCAATGGTGTAGGCGGCACGCCGGTCTTTATTGAAAAAGCCCAAGGCGCATATTTATATGATGTAGATGGCAAACGCTATGTCGATTATGTCGGTTCATGGGGGCCAATGATTTTGGGTCATGCCCATCCAGCGATTATTAAAGCGGTGCAGGATGCGGCAGTAGACGGTTTAAGTTTTGGTGCGCCAACCGTTCATGAAACCACACTGGCCGATATTATCTGTGACATCATGCCATCAATTGAACTGGTGCGTATGACCAACTCCGGTACTGAAGCGACCATGACCGCGATTCGTCTGGCACGTGGTTATACCGGCCGTGACAAGATCGTGAAATTTGAGGGCTGTTACCACGGTCACTCAGATTCATTACTGGTGAAAGCCGGTTCTGGCCTGTTAACCAAAGGTGAGGGTGAAGCGACCTCTGCCGGTGTTCCTGCGGATTTTGCCAAACACACCTTAACCCTGCCATATAACGATATTGCCACCTTAAAAGAATGCTTTGCCAAGTTTGGTTCAGAAATTGCCGGGGTGATTGTGGAACCGGTTGCCGGTAACATGAACCTGGTTGCGCCAGTTGATGGTTTCTTGCAAGCCATTCGTGATGTCTGTGATGAATATGGCTCGGTGTTTATTATTGATGAAGTGATGACCGGCTTCCGTGTTGGCTTAGGCGGTGCGCAAGCACATTATGGCGTTACCCCAGATTTAACTACCTTGGGTAAAATCATTGGTGCCGGCTTACCCGTCGGTGCCTTTGGTGGTAAACGCGAAGTGATGGAATGTATTGCGCCACTGGGTAAGGTGTATCAGGCCGGAACATTGTCGGGGAACCCGCTGGCGATGCGTGCCGGTATCGAGATG
Organism: Acinetobacter sp. YH12117; assembly: GCF_013418865.1. Lineage (NCBI taxonomy): Bacteria > Pseudomonadati > Pseudomonadota > Gammaproteobacteria > Moraxellales > Moraxellaceae > Acinetobacter > Acinetobacter sp. YH12117. Next base: position 15,827 of record NZ_VPBF01000021.1, on the reverse strand, counting down.
TTTAAACATCTGCGTGAGCCAGGCTTCTATGAAAAATTAAGAGCACAACTGGAAAAACTACTGGCCGGTTTACAGGCAGCGGCAGATGAAGCCGGTATCGCGTTTAAGACCCAGCAAGTGGGCGCGATGTTTGGTCTGTACTTTACCGATCAGGAAGATATCACCAGCTTTGATTCGATGCTGAAATGCGATGTCGACGCTTTCCGTAAATTCTTCCACGGCATGTTAGAGCGTGGGGTGAACCTGGCGCCATCTGCATTTGAAGCTGGCTTTATTTCAAGCGCGCACAGCGATGAAGATATCGAGTTTACCATTCAGGCGGCAAAAGCCACTTTTGCTGAGATGAAAGCGTAAATTTGACCTCTCCCTAACCCTCTCCTAAAAGGAGAGGGAAGCTTCAGTTAATTCGAGATCAAAATGAAAACCAAACATTATTTGACTTTAAGTGATGCTGAATTTCTATTAAATGAAGCGCATCAATATGCGATACAGCATAACTTTAATGTCAGTATTGCCGTGGTGGATGAAACGGGCAGTTTACTGGCCATGAAACGTATGGATGGGGCAGCGCCTATGACTGCGAATCTGGCGGTTGAAAAAGCACAATGTTCTGCCATCAGTCGCCGTCCGTCTAAACTGTTTGAAGATATTATTAAAGGCGGCCAGATGGGCTTTTTAACCATGCAGAGTTTTTCAGGCATGTTAGAAGGTGGTGAGCCACTGATGTATGAAGGGCAGCTGGTCGGTGCGATGGGTGTGTCTGGCGTGAAGTCTTTTGAAGATGCAGAAATTGCACAGGTGGCGATTGGGAAGTTTTTGGCGCACGTCAAATAAGGTGTGATTTTTTGCTCTCAGTAAAAATAGTTTTGTTTAAAAAATACTGATGATATATCAATCAAAATTTAAAAGCCTAGAACGATTAATCTAGGGCGTGTCCTCATTTGAAGAATTGGTTTTAAATACTTAAAATCCTCCTTTGAGTTATTTTTATTTCTATATTTTCAATGGCACGTACTCTTCTTAGCGATGATATCTGGCAGCAAATTCAAGATACTATGCGATTACATGGTTGCTACCGTTCAAAGAATAGTAGAAATATCATGGAAGCGATCTTATGGAAACTGCGTACAGGCGCCACATGGCGTGATATTCCTCAAGAATTTTGTCCTTGGCAAACTGCTTAAAATCGTTTTAATCGTTGGGCAAGCAAGGGATTGTGGAATAAATTTTTTTTAGATTACGAGGCTTCTTGGATCAAGAATGGGTATTCATTGACGGAAGCTACATACGCGTGCATCAACATGCAAGTGGAGCTCGGAATGGTTTCGAAAGAGCAATTGGACAATCACGTGGTGGACGAACAACAAAAATACATCTTGCAACCGACGCGAATGGATTACCGATTGATTTTAAAATCACTGGGGGTGGCGTCCACGACAGTCAAGTTGCAAAACAACTGAATGATACTGTAGGCGAGGCAACTTATCTCATTGCTGATAAGGGGTATGATGCTGAGCACATTAGAATATATGCCCAGAACAAGGATATGATTCCCATCATTCCAATGAGATCAAATAGTAAAAGATCGAATAAGGAGTTTGATAAATATCTATATAAATTAAGACATTTAGTTGAAAATGTGTTTGCGAGATTGAAGCATTTCCGAGCGATTGCAACCCGATTTGATAAGCTTGCACGAAATTACCAGTCTATGATTTACATTGCTTGCATGTTTATTTGGTGTAAAGCCAAATGAGGACACGCCCTAGGCTTTTTTTCTATTTGATAAGTTAATGATTCAGAAATAATAAGTTAAATGGTAATCCCCCCTAAAAATAATAGGGTCTAAAAGTAGAGTTTTCTCTTAAGATACGAGCAGGAGATTCTGCATGAAAACATCTAAATTTACTGATAGCCAGATCATGTCCATTTTGAAGCAGGCTGAATCTGGGACACCCGTAGCTGCCCTTTGTCGTGAACACGGTATGAGTAATGCTACTTTCTATAAATGGCGTGCCAAATATGGTGGTATGGATACATCATTAATAGCTCGACTCAGAGAGTTGGAAGCAGAAAATACCAGACTTAAAAAGATGTATGCTGAGGAACGATTAAAGGCAGAGATCATCCAGGAAGCGATGTCAAAAAAGTGGTGAAGCCATCTCACCGGCGTCAGATGGCACAACAGGCAGCACTGCATGCTATTAGCATTCGCTTAGCTTGCCGTGCATTTAGTATCAGTGAAACCTGCTACCGTTATCAGTCTAAACATAGTGATGATAATGCACTCATTGCGCAACAGCTCATTGAGCTGACTGAGGAAAACACCGATTGGGGTTTTGGTCTGTGTTTCTCTTATTTACGCCATGTTGAAAATTACGCTTGGAATGAGGAGCATTGCTCCGCAAGGCGTGTTTACCGTATTTACTGTGAATTGGCTTAAACCAAGAAGAAGGTTGAAAAGGCATGCACCTGAACCACTGGAAGAGCCAATCCGTGCAAATCAGGTTTGGTCATTAGATTTCATGCACGATCAGCTTGCTGATGGTCGTAAGTTCCGATTATTGAATGTGATTGATGATTACCGTCGTGAAGGTTTAGCGATTGAGGTAGGGTTCTCATTGCCAGCAATGCGAGTGATTCGAACACTCAATCAGTTACTGGAATATCGGGAAAAGCCTTTAGTGATCCGATGCGACAATGGACCAGAGTTTATCAGTCATGAATTTGTACGTTGGGCAACCGAACAAGGTATTCGTATTGAATATATTCAACCAGGCAAACCACAACAGAATGCATATGTTGAACGTTATAATCGAACCATACGTTATAGTTGGCTGAGCAAACATTTATTTGATACTTTAGATGAAGTACAAGATTATGCAACAAATTCTTGCGTAGCAGTGCTACTCAGGCATTACAATTATGAAAGACCACATCAAGCCAACAAAGGAAAGCCACCTCTCATGGCTGCTTAACCTCCACTTTTAACTTCGGTTATTTATGGGAGGATTACCACAGGCTTCTGAAAAATGGACGATGCCAGTGACAAACTGGGGGCAAACCATCACACAGTTATCGATTTACTTTGAAGGTAGGCTCGATGATATAATCAAACTCTAACCAATTCGGCTGACACAGAATTTTGAACGCTCTCTTTACTTGATCCAGTAATCATTTTGCTCTGTTATGAGCTTATTATATTCGGGAGAGTTATACATGCTAAGGCAATTCATCAATATTGTCGAACTACCTGTACTTTTATATACATGATTATTTTTACTCGTATATTTATCTATAAATATTTTTATATTTTTATAGGCTGGTTCTTCGTAAGCCCCCTCTTGAAAGTAGCCTCCCATTGCTAAAGAAGCCTCAGAAAGTAATAGTTTATCTTTAGTTTTTGTTAAGCAATAACTGAAGCCAAAATTTTTAATATTAATCTCCTCTTTTTCTAATACACTTATTTCTAAGTTTCTTGAATAACAAGAGGATGTAATAAAACAAATACCTAATATTAAAAGAAATTTCATTATCTTAAATTCCAAAAAAGTATATCTGTAGTTCTGACATTTGGGGTGCTATGTATAAAGTAACAGCTATCTCCACAATCACTTCCATTCCATAATGTAACGTGTCCTGATGCATCTCCCCAACCTGACACCTTAAAAATAATAATTCCTGTTTTTCCTCTTAATTGAGAGGATACATCTTCATTGTTTTTTGGCTTAAATGCTATATCTGCTTTACCTAAGTTTTGCTCTACAAAAGTAATCATTTCACGAACCCTCAATAGATAGGGTTTATTATCACTTCCTTTAACTTTATAACCTCTAGTAGATTGTTTAATAGGCATTCCACCATAATTTAAAGATCTACTTAATCTTAGAGCACAGGCATTTGCATATCCTGTAGGGTTCTCTGTATATAAGGCTAATGCTTGACCGCCAACTAAAGCATAAACGTCACCTGCGGCCATTTTAACAGGATAATGTGACCATAAATTTGAAAACGGGGGTCTTTTTGCTTGTATTGTTGATGATTGTCCACCAGCTGTTGCTGTTATAACTGCCATGATTAATATTCCGTATCAATAATTATAGTTTTTCCTTGAAAGACATTTTTAAATAAACCTTTACCTTCATTATTGATAGTAATAGAAACAGTAAACTTTTCAAATGTATCAAAATTGCTAGAGTCTGGGTTTATCTCTACATCAATATTTTCACCCTCTTCGTAACCTATAGCTTCTATATGTACGTTTAAATCATCAAAAAATCTTGATTTTTCTTCTAAAGGGGTAAAGGTTTTCCCATAGCTCCAATATATTTTATTAATTATTTTATCTTTATCTTTATCTTTATCTTTATCAATTAAATCATTTACTAATAATTCTGAAGTTTTTGATTTGGCAATGCCAACTCCCTTAGTCATCACAGCTAGATCAGAATTTTTTAAGTATTTTGAGCCACAACTTGAAGTATCATTCACAGCAACAATACTTTTGCCACCAACAGTCATAAAACCTTGGTTTGAAGCAATGGCTCGCGATTGAACTTTACATTTAGGACAATAATGTGTCATCCCATCTAAATGAACAGCTCTCCCTTCGACTAAAAAAGAAGCATCACCTAGAACAATGATTCCACCATGATCTGTTTTACAACCAACAGTAATTAATGCTTTCATTTATGGTTTATTTTTTTATAAATAATACTGTTATTAAAACATAAGAATTAAATAACTCAAAATATGAGGAATAAATCATAAACATGAGCTTACTTAACACAATAACCGTGAGATAAAATCCTCGTTAATGAGAGAGAAGAGAATAGCTCTTATCACTCTCTACGCTCTCAGTTAGCATATTAAAACCTTGCACTATGCTCACATCTCCCATGTTCTATCCCCTCCCCAAAAAAATCCAGCTCACAGCTTCCCAAGCCAAATGGCAACTCTTTTCATCTGAATCGGTTTTAGTTCTTGTTGGCTTACAAAACTTGCGTATGCTCGAAGGCATTCAAGATAGCCCATTAATGCAAAACCTGATTCAAATTAGCAACAAAGCCAAAGCCCTCGATATTCCTATTGTCGATCTCTATGGCGATGATGTCCTGCAAGGCATGCAGCAGTTGGGTGAATACGCTTCAACCCATCCACAACTGATTTTTGCCGGGCAGATCACTCCGATGCTAAAACAGATTTTACCGCATCTGTATAGCGTGACCGAACAGCTCTGTGTGGTGGATGATGCGATTCTACTGGCCAATCAGGAGCAGCATATCCAATGGATTGAAAATATCTCCCAGCAGGGGCTGCATCATCTGACTAGCTATAGCCTGAACCGGCTTTGGATTCTCAGTGCGCCCTTGGCATATATCCTGTCCCGCAAAGGCATTTTACTGGCCATAGCCGAACAGCTGGATATGGATGCGCTGGACATCGACCCGTATGAAGACCTGCGTCACTATGGTCTGGATTCGGTGAGTATGGTCAGTCTGGTCGGTTTATGGCGTGCCAATGGCGCCAATATTCGCTATGAAGATCTGCAGTCCAAACCCACACTTCACGGATTGCTGCAGATTTTAACGGACTAAATTTGCCATTTTCAGAAAATTGACATTTTTATTCAGCAAAATCGGAAAAAACGTCTGCAATTTGCGCAAATTGCATTGTAATTGTGGTGCAAGGTTTTTATCATTGCCGCCTTATTTTCGCGATCAGCCTGGAAGTGTACTTTGAGTAATTTTCTAACCGAACACCTGATTTATCGAGATGAAGATTTTATGCTCATCCATAAACCGGCCGGCTTACTCACAGTACCAGGAAAAACAGCAGATTTACAAGACTGCCTGATCAACCGTTTAGTGGCTATTGAGCCTAAAACCCTGTTAATTCATCGTCTGGATCGTGACACCTCAGGTATTTTGGTGTTTGGTCTTAGCCGCTTGGGGCAAAACAAGATTTCACGCCAGTTTCAGGAACGCCAGACCGATAAGCATTATCAGGCTGTGGTGGCCGGGCATCTATACGGCGAAGGCACCATTGATGTGCCGGTGGTCTATGATCCGACCCGTCCGCCATTGCATATAGCTGATCCTTCCCATACTAAACCGGCGCTTACCCACTGGCAGGCGCTGGAACAGTTTGAAATAAATGGACAGGCGGTTACGCGGGTCAAACTTATTCCAATTACCGGCCGTTCGCATCAGCTGCGGGTGCATATGCAATATCTGGGTCATCCAATTATTGGCGATACCTTATATGCCACGCCAGAGCAGCAACAGCTGTCTCCACGCCTGTGTTTGCATGCGGCGTATTTAAGTTTTCAACATCCTCAAACGGGAGAAACACTGGAGTTTAATTGCCCGGTGCCGTTTTAAGGGAAACATATCCTCATGAATTTAAGCTCACTTTTTGGTGGGCTTTATGTCAAAATATATTGCTTTACGATGTCAAATTTTGCTCAAATGGCAAGCAGTCCTTGAGTGATAACGCGACAGTCCTAACTTCTAGAAAAAGGTGGAAAAATTGCAGCAGTTTGCTATTGGTCAACGTTGGTTGTCAGATACAGAAACAGAACTGGGCTTAGGCGTTCTTATTGATGTAGATGAACGTTCAATCAGCATTTTATTCCCCAAGAGTGACGAAACCCGTGTCTATGCACGTAACAATGCACCTTTGTCCCGTATCGTGTTTAATGCGGGCGATGAAGTACAGGACCAGGAAGGCCTGAAATGGACGGTTCAGAGTCTGGAAGATCGCGGTGGCGTGGTGCGTTATAACGTGGTACGTCAGCTGGAAGATGGTTCAGAAGAACAGAAATCGCTGAATGAAACCCGAATTGGCGCGCAAATCCAGCTGTCTAAACCCTTAGACCGTTTACTGGCCAGCCAGATTGACTATAAAGAATGGTACGACCTGCGTATTGAAGCGCTGTTGATGCAGGCCAATATGCACAGCAGTCCGCTGCGTGGCCTGATTGGTTCACGCGTTGGCCTGATTCCGCATCAACTCTATATTGCCCACGAAGTCGGTAAGCGTTTTGCACCGCGTGTATTACTGGCCGATGAAGTGGGTTTGGGTAAAACCATTGAAGCCGGTCTGATTATCCATCAGCAGCTCAAAACCGGCCGTTCTGAACGTATTTTAATTTTGGTGCCAGATTCACTGCAATATCAGTGGATGATTGAAATGCGCCGCCGTTTCAACCTGCAGTTCTCTTTATTTGATCTGACCCGTACAGCGTCAATTAAAGAACACGACCCGGATTTAAACCCGTTTCTGACCGAGCAATGCATTATTGCCTCCATTGACCTGATGATTGACCACGAAGATCTGCGTGAGCAGGCACTTGAAGCTGGTTTTGACTTACTCGTGGTCGATGAAGCGCATCACCTGATGTGGTCAGAAGAAGAAGGCGGCAATGACCGTTATGATCTGGTCGAAGAATTCGCTGAACAAACGGCGGGTGTGCTGCTCTTAACTGCAACCCCGGAACAGTTGGGTGTTGAAAGTCACTTTGCCCGTTTACGCCTGCTCGATCCGCAGCGTTTTAGTTCGTTGGACCGTTTCCTGGATGAAGAAGCGCAGTATCAGCAAACAGCCAAAATTGCTGAAGTACTGATGTCCGACATGCCACTGGAAGAAGGTCATCTGGCTGCTTTGGAAGGCTTGCTCGGTCATCGTATTGAAGACCATCCGGAACAGCGTTTTCGCGCCATTCATGAACTGTTAGACCGTCATGGTACCGGCCGTATTTTATTCCGTAACACCCGTGAAGCGATTCAGGGCTTCCCGGGCCGTGACTGTCAGCCAGCACCACTGCCAGCCCCAGACCACTGGGCCAAAGAGGGCAAGTTGCGTGAACAGATGTGGCCAGAAGAAGGCCAGCTTGATGGTGCGTGGATGGAAACCGATCCGCGTGTAATGTGGCTGATGGAAAAGCTGCGCAGCGATTTAAAACACAAAAAAGTGCTACTGATTGCACGTAGTGGTCCGGTGGTGGAAGCGCTAGAAAATGCACTGCGTTTACACGCCGGTATTCGTACTGCGATGTTCCATGAAGGTATGAGCCTGCTGGAACGTGACCAGGCGGCGGCGTATTTCGCAGAAGATTCCTATGGTGCGCAAATCCTGCTCTGTTCGGAAATTGGTTCAGAAGGGCGTAACTTCCAGTTTGCATCGGATTTAATTTTATTTGATTTACCGGCGAACCCGGACGTACTGGAACAGCGAATTGGCCGTCTAGACCGGATTGGTCAGGAAAATCGGATTCAAATTCATGTGCCGTATTTACTCGGTACGGCGCAAGAACGCATGTTCCGCTGGTATAACGAAGCGTTGAATATTTTCAGCAATATTTCCCCAACGGCGCAGACTTTGCAGGAAAACTTCATTGTTGAATTAAAAGACTGCTTACTGGCAGATCAAGGCCAGCAGTTTGAAGAATTGCTGGAAGCGGTTAGCGTACAGCGCGAAGCTTTGGAAGCTGAATTGCAGGAAGGCCGTGACCGCCTGCTGGAATACAACTCTTGCCGTCCGGTGGTGGCACAGGAAATTGTCCAGGCGCTGGAAGATTATGATGACAACACTACCTTGCCAATGTTCATGAAGCGCTTTATGGCTTCAACCAACATCGACTTTGATGAACAAAGCAATGGCACAGTCATCATCAAGCCAACAGACCAGATGCAGGTGCAAGGTCTGACTTTAGATGAAGAGGGCATGACTGCGACCTTCTATCGTGATCAGGCACAAATCCGTGAAGATGCACAATATCTGACTCTGGAACATCCATTTACCGAAAGCGTGATGGAAATGATCAATACCCAAAGCTTTGGTAGTACCAATGTGGCGGTGTTAAAGTCAGCTGCATTACCGCAAGGATCGGTGCTGCTGGAAGTGTGGTTCAAGGTTGATGTGATTGCACCGAAAGCGCTGAACTTGCCATCAAGCTTGCCGCAGCAATTGATTCGTGTATTGCTGAGTGAAAAAGGTCAGGATCTGTCGCAAAAAATTGCCCCTGAAATCTTAAAACCATATTTACATCATTTAGATGGCAATAGCTGCCGTCAGGTGGTAAAAGCACGCCGCGAGGTGATTGAGCAGCGTTATGCACAGGCATTGGACATTGCCAAAACTGCCTTGCCGGGCTTAAAAGAGCAGGCCAAAGAAATGTATGGCGCGAAATGGCAATATGAAATTGACCGTCTAACGTATCTGAAGCAATTTAACCCAAGCATCCGTGAAGATGAAATCAGCCGTTTGCAGAAATTGCAAAAAGAAGGTTTAAGCCTGCTTGACGGTATTGCGGTTACCCCGGAAGCGATTCAGGTGATGGTGGTGGTTAAACCATAACAGTCGTAATTTTTAGAAAAGCACCTTCGTGAACTGCACCCCGAAAGTTGGACACTTTTAGTCTAATTTGAAGGGTGCTTTTTTAATACTGATTTGCCGGACATAAACAGCCCGGCGATCAGTGCACTAGAGTCCGGTAAAATGTTCATGCTAAGATGAGCCAAATTTTTAAAAGATATAACAACGATGGGTAAAGCATTAGTCACTTTAGGCTCTAAAACTTCACATGGCGGTGTGGTTGCTGAATGTGAAAGTTCATTTGTTATTAATGGCATTGCCGTGCATTTAAATGGCATGAAGCATTATTGTCCAAAATGTAAAACCACTGTAGCTGCCATTGCGGCTGATCCAACCACCCAGGTCAAAGGGCGTGGTGTGGTGATTGTTGGTGATAAAACCACCTGCGGCGCAACTTTCTTGCCTAGCCAGAATCTGGTGGTGTCGGCCAAATAAATATATTGGTCAGGCGTAGAGTGTTGAACCAGCCTAGCTAATCTTGAGAATCGCAGCAAAAATTAAAATTACCTCCTGCAAAATGGATTATCTGCTTCAAATACCTTTATGACTAAAACTGTTGTTTATTTTGCCCATGCCAATGGCATCGCCAGTCCTTGCTATCAGACCTTTTTTGATTATTTTGATGCCGATATTGAGCTGAAATATATTCCGGTCATTGGCCTGGATCCGGACTATCCGGTTGAGCCAAAATGGGAAAAACTGGTGGCGCAGGTCATTGCCGATATCGAGTTACAAACACCAAAACAGGCGGTGGTCGGTTTGGGGCATTCTTTTGGCGCGCTGGTGTTGCTGATGGCATCTTATCAACGGCCAGATTTATTTAGCCAGCTGATTTTAATGGACCCGCCTTTTGTGATTGGTAAAACAGCGCCGATATTCGAGTTATTGCAAAAGCTGGGTTCAAAACAGATTGACCGTTTAACCCCGGCCGGGCTGAGTCTGAAACGTAAAGACGCCTGGTCTAGCCGTGAGCAGGCTTATCAGCAGTTACGTGGCAATGCTTTGTTTAAACAGTTTGATGAGCGCTGTTTTCAGGATTTTATCCGGCATGGTCTTAGAGAAGATGAGGCCGGCATCAGCTTACAGATTCCAAAACAGGTCGAGGCAGATATTTTTAGAACTGTACCAAGCTGGTGGTGGCGTTGGCCGCGTAAAGCCCCAAATTTACCGGTGCATTTAATCACGGCAGAGCAGAGTGCTTTTTATAAGCAAGGTTTCCCGCAGGGACTAAAAAAGATATATGGCATTGAGTTTAGTGTTGTAGCGGGTGGGCATATGTTCCCGCTGGAATCTCCTGAGCAGAGCGCACGCGATGTGCAGCAGCGGATTCGATCAGCACTTTAAATTAGTAGTTTAAAATCCAGTTAACGGATTTGTGCTTCATCTAAATGGCGCGCGCCTTCGAGCAGCATCCGGATCATGATCATGGTTTGCTCGGCAATGATTTTACGTTCATTGGCGGGCATATCAATCACTTTGGCACCCATATTAAACACCAGCTGGGTAATGGCTGAAGAAACAATTTCCGGATGGGACAGTTTGCTGTTATTCAAACGCTCCAGACGAATCAGGTCATCTTTCAGTTCCTGCTGGAAATAGTTCAGCTGACGTTCTACCGCCTGCTTATAAGACGTTGATCCGGTATAACCTTCACGCAACAGCAGACTTAAGTTACCTTCATCAGCATCTAGCTGTTCAATAAAGACTTCAACCGAGGTGCGGATAATGCTGTTCTGTTTGGATGCTTTTAAACGCGCCTGATTCAGAATCTGACGCAGCACGTGGCCGGCCCGGTCAATCAGGGCAATGGCCAGCTCATCAATATCTTTAAAGTGACGATAAAAACTATTCGGTGCAATGCCGGCTTCGCGCGCGACTTCACGCAGGCTTAAAGAGGCAATACTTTTTTGAGGCCCGATCAGATTCAGCGCAGCCTGAAACAGCTCTTCCTTGGTAATGGTCGCTTTCCTGCCGACCGTACGCACCGTCATGGGTTCATGGATGTTGGGAACATCTTGGGCAAGAACATCATTACTTATTTTCATGGCAGGCTGAGTCATAGGGTCCAGAGCTGAAAGGCTTTTCAGTAGTATAGCCGTTGTGTGTGAACTTGTGAAATGAATAGAAACAATACAAGTGTATATACAAATATATATACATGTGTATAATAATTGAGAATTCATCGCGTGGTGTAGGCTATGCACGTTATCGAAAAGTCGAAATCTCCCCTCAAATCTCTTGCGAGTGCGATTGTTGATCCGTACTCGGCAAATTTCTGGTTACAAAAAATCAATCCGTTGTGGTCTGTGAATCAGGCATTGGGCAAGATTGTGCAAAAGCAGCAGACCGCGCAGGACATGGTCAGCCTGATGGTGCAGTTCAATCAGAAATTCCAGCTTGGACAGGCGGGCCAACATCACCCGGTCTTTGTCACCATTGAAGGAATTCGCTATGAGCGTACCTACAGCCTGACACAACTGGATACTCAGCATGTGCTGTTAACCGTTAAAAAAGTCGATCAGGGTAAAGTCAGTAGCTGGTTGGTCAATCAGGCCAATGTGGGCGATATTCTGGAATTTGGCCAGCCTTATGGCGATATGTTGTTGCCTGAAGCGACGCAGCCACTCATTTTGCTGGCTGCCGGTAGTGGTATTACTCCAATGTATAGCCTGGTTGATGCTTTGGCCAAATCGGGTCAATTAAAGCAGACCCCGGTCAAGCTGATGTACTGGGTAAAAACCTTTGCCGATGTTGCTTTTAAAACTCAGTTTGAACAATGGGCGACACAATATCCACACTTTAGCTTTGACGTGTTTTATACCCAGGCAGGGGAAACACCGGCACAGCGTCTGAATGAAAGCCATCTGCAAACCTTTGAGCAGATTGAACAGAGCGCAGTCTATGCCTGTGGTCCATCGGGTTTTGCTGCACGGGTAGAAGAACTGTTTGCGCATGCACAGCAATTAAAAACTGAAGCCTTTAGCATGAGCCCAATGCTCAATGAAGAAGCTGGTTTTGTGCAGGTGACCTTAACCCAATCGAATAAAACCGTGACCATTCCCAAAGGCCAATCTATTTTGACCAGCCTGGAGCAGCAGAATATTCAACCGAAGCATGGCTGCCGTATGGGAATTTGTAATAAATGTGCCTGCAACAAAGTCGAAGGCTCGACCAAAAATCTGGTGAATGGTGCGCAAAACACCGAACCGGGTAATTTGCTCAAGCTTTGCGTGAATTCGGCACAAACAGACTTAGTTATTGACTTATAAGCGGGTACACTCACTATGAATATGCCAGTCAAATTTGAATATTTTAAAAATCCTAAAAACCGTGAATTAACCCAATTAGAACTGGATGAATTGGCGCGTGAATTAGACGCCATCAAGCAGGAAGTGCTGGATGATTTAGGCGAAAAAGATGCCAAATACATCCGCCGTGTATATTCCACCATCCGTTATGCTTCTATTGCCGGTCGTGCCTGCCTGTTTGCCGGCTGGTTCCCGCCAGCCTGGATTTTGGGTACCGGTCTGCTTGGTTTTGCCAAAATCATGGAAAACATGGAGCTTGGCCATAACGTCATGCACGGTCAGTATGACTGGATGAATGATCCAAAATTCAACGGTCAGACTTATGAATGGGATATTGTTGGTACCTCTGAAAACTGGCGTCAAACTCACAACTACAAGCATCATACTTATACCAATATTAAAGGTATGGATGATGATATTGGCTATGGCTTGGTACGTTTATTCCCGGAACAGCGCTGGAAACCAGGTCACTTACTGCAACCGATTTACAGTATTCCATTCTGTTTACTGTTCCAGTGGGGTGTGGCGATTCAAAACCTGGAACTCGGTAAAGTGTGGATGGGCCGTAAAACCAAGGCCGAGCTTAAAGAAGAGTGGAAACCTTTACAGAGCAAAATCTCTAAACAGCTGTTTAAAGACTATGTGTTCTTCCCGCTGATTGCTGGTCCTGCTGCGATACCGGTATTTACAGGTAATCTGGTGGCCAATGGGATCCGTAACATCTGGACCTTCAGTATTATTTTCTGTGGTCACTTCACCAAAGATGTTGAGGTATTCCCAAAATCGGTACTAAAAAATGAAAGTCGTGGACACTGGTATATGCGCCAGATTCGTGGTTCTTCCAACCTGACCGGTTCAGAAGCATTTCATATTCTAACGGGCCACTTAAGCCATCAGATTGAGCACCATCTATATCCGGATGTACCGGCACGCCGTTACCGTCAGATGGCGCCAAAAGTACAGGCCGTATGTGAAAAATATGGTTTGCACTACAACAATGCCAGCCTGTTTAAACAATATGGCAGTGTATTGAAACGGATTGCCAAGTATGCGTTTCCGTTTAAAAAATAAGCATAAAATGTGTTAAGACAAAAAGGCAATTTTTATAGGAAATTGCCTCAGATTGCTGACAAAGGTCTCACACATATGTGCAATGCTGTTCACTTAAGAGGAGCAGCATTGCGATCTACCGGATAACGGGTTTTTGACATGTTAACTGTTCGAGGTGTTGTTGGCCTCGAACGTCTTTCTAAAAACAGACTGTCTATTCCTGATCTTAGCTCAGATAGCCGTCTGCCAGTTCCTGATAAAGCATTGGTGCCATCACAATTAGCTGAACGGCTATATGTTGGCAGGCGGGCTTGAAACGGATATCTGAAGGTGAACGATCAAAGGCTTTACGATAGATTTTAGGTACAGGCTTATTCATTTAAGAATTATATTGCAGAATAAGCCTTTAGCAGAGGTTTATGCAACAAAGCCATTTCATGGGGTTAGTATAAACAATTTTTTACTTTCGTAAGAGATCTAGTATTTAAAATGCACATTTAATTTGATATAAAGATATAAAATGCGCACAGTATCACAATAATAATCCTTTCAGTAGATTCATGGAAAGACGTTTGTGTGGAAAATGTGCTTGAAATAGTTCCTTAAATTGTTTTAAGTCCACAAGGGGTAGTTATGTTGAAATTGTCACTTTTAGCTGTTGTAGCTTCATTGGGGGTGGTGGCTTGCACATCAAGCCCATATACGAAGCCATCAGATTTACGTTTTCAGAAAAAAACGCAAGAAAATAATCAACCTATTGTATTAAAGCGAGATGAGAAGCTGTGTGGTGGTGATACAGCAGAACAGCAAAACTGCCCGATTGAATTTTATATCGACAGTATTAAAGCTGGAAATTTTTATATAAATAATTCGGCTCAATATGCATTGAAACCAGAAACATATAATTTCAAAGTAAAAAATTGTACAGAAGAATCATGCCAAAGTTGTGATGTTGACTTAAGCGTAGGAAAGCTAACAAGCAATGAATTTGTACTCTCTGTCAATACAGACGGTAAACCTTTTATTTCTAATAATGGTCAGCCTTTAAGTTGTGAGGTGAAGCATCAGGTTGCTGCTCAGGAACAGATAATACGAGTGGATTTAGCAGCAGATACTTTATTTAAATTTGATGGTTCTTCTTTAAATGATTTATTACCAAAAGGTCGTCAAGAAGTCCTTGAAGTTGCATCGCAAATTCGCAATAACTTTGTTTCTGTAAGTCAGATTAAGTTAGTCGGTCATACAGATCGTTTGGGAAGTGATAGTTATAACAATCAATTGGGGCAAAACCGTGCAGATACGGTGCGTAACCTATTGATTCAAAATGGTGTTGCAGGGAATGTGATTTCGACAGCAAGTGCAGGCAAACGTCAACCAGTGACCAATGGTTGTTTTGATGTAAAACAGCGAGAAGCATTACATGCATGTTTGCAGCCAGATCGCCGAGTAACAGTTGAAGTTACAGGCTTATCTAAGTAATTAACATTTAAATCTAAGAATTATTTGATTTATATATTGGGTGTGTGATGAGTAATTTTATAGTTATTGAAAAAGACTCTCTAAATAAAGTCAGCGTCAATGCTGAACGTATTGTTTTGTCTGAATCAAGTATTGTTCATACAAAAATGAATCGCGATGATGTCGCCGAATTCATTCGTGATGGGAATAATTTAATCTTAAAGCTAAAAAATGGAGAAGTTGTTGTTATTGAAAACTTCTTTGTTGTAGATGCTGAAGGGGTGACATCAGATTTAGTCTTTGAAGAAGATGGTTGTGTTCTTTATTGGTTTGATGGCCTTTCTGGTTTTAAAGAAATTTCAGGATTAGAAGCATTATTGCCAGCAGTTGAGGGTAGTAAACTTGTTGGGTTGTTACCTTGGTTGGTGGGCGCAGCTGTCGTTGGTGGTGCAGCGGCGATTATTGATCATAATAATGACGATGATAAAAAAACGAGCGACTCTGACACAACTGCGCCAGCCGCACCGACAGATGTTGATTTCTCTGACGATGGTTCAACCATCACAGGTAAAGGCGAGCCAGGTGCTAACGTTGTCGTTAAAGACGAAGACGGTAACATCATTGGTGAAGGCA
>NZ_VPBF01000099.1:0-1039 GCF_013418865.1 Acinetobacter sp. YH12117 | reverse complement strand
GGCTTTGTTGCACAAACCTATCTGTAAAGGGTTTTTCAGCGATATAATTTTCAAATGAAGAAGCCTGCACACAAAATCTACCGCACAACCAATTGGCCCGCATATAACCGAGCACTCATGAGTCGCGGAAATATTGCCATTTGGTTTGATCCTGCTACGCAATGGTATGCGCCATCAAAAGGCAAACAAGGGCGAAATCAAACCTACTCCGACGCAGCCATCCAATGCTGCTTAATGATTAAATCCTTATTCCGTCTGTCTTTACGTATGGTCACTGGCTTTGTGCAAAGTCTGATTAAACTTTGCGGATTAAATTGGATAGCTCCAGATTACACCACGCTTTGTAGAAGACAAAAGCATATTGATATTGTAATCAGCTACCAAAAAAGTAGTGATGGGCTGCATCTACTCATGGACTCTACAGGCATGAAGTTTCTAGGTGAGGGCGAATGGAAACGCAAGAAACATGGAGCTGAATATCGTCGCCAATGGCGTAAATTACATATTGGTATAGATGCTAAAACCCTACAAATACGAGCAGTTCAGCTTACAACCAATAATGTCAGTGATTCACAGGTGCTCGGTGATTTACTTAATCAGATTCCACAAGATGAGCAGATTAACTCTGTTTATACCGATGGAGCTTATGACACCAAGCAATGCCGTCAGGTCATTGCAGATCGGCAAGCGCATGCAGTGATTCCACCTAGAAAAAATGCGAAACCATGGAAAGATACAAAGAGTAGCTCGCTAGAGCGAAATGAATTACTTCGAACAGTTAAACGTTTAGGCAGGACACTATGGAAAAAATGGTCAGGCTATCATTGGCGAAGTTTGGTTGAAACTAAGATGCATTGCATCAAATTATTAGGAGATAAACTCAGTGCAAGGAGTTTTGATAGCCAAGTGAATGAGATCCATGCACGTGTAGCAGTCCTTAACAGATTTACGGAATTAGGTCGCCCACTTACCCAAGTTACGCCTTAAATTTGGCTCAATTAGGGGCGCTTTGCATTTCAAATCTTTGTGCAACAAAGCC
>NZ_VPBF01000098.1:0-1067 GCF_013418865.1 Acinetobacter sp. YH12117 | reverse complement strand
ACGTATAGGAAGAATAAACGCCCTTTTCACCCAAGTCCAACAGCTTTGGACCGCAGTTGACTCTTTCGACACCCCTGCGATGCAACCCAATCCGGCTGACGGGGAGCCAGCAACGCTGAAAATTTACCCTCCTCTTTCCCACTAGCGGCTCCTTTTCCGACAACCAGCACGGCGGATCCCTGCCGCGGCGCTGTGAACGCAGCATTTTGATTGGTATCGTTGGCCTTCAGGCTCGTCAGTCAAACAGACCCAGGAGCAGCTCAGCCGGTGGCGCCCGGCTTTCGGGTAACGCCCTGGTCCCGCTGGTTTCGGCTTTGTGCTTCAGGTGATCAAGGATCTGCTTGATCACTATAGGGTCTTCAATGCAGGCGATGACTTTCATGGCGCCGCCGCAGCCGCTGCAGGTCTCGATGTCGATATTGAAAACACGCTTGAGCCGTTGCGCCCATGTCATCGACGCTCGCCGTTGTGCTGGTGTTGCCGGTTCATCAGCCACCCTGACCTTGTTGCCCCTGCCCCGTTTTGCCGGCGTGACCAACGCCCGGTGCCGACTGTTGGGTGCGAACACCCCGTGGAAGCGGGTTAGGTTGACTCTGGGCTTCGGTACCAGGGCGGCCAGCCTTGCAATGAAATCCAATGGTTCGAAAATGACGTGCGTGGTGCCGTCCCGGTACGGCGTCTTGAGCTGGTAGCGCACGTTGCCGCCTCGTGTTAACGACAGCCGCTTCTCGGATACCGCCGGGCGGCTGATGTACCGGCACAGCCGTTCGAGCTTCTTGCGTTCATCGGCCCTGGCCGCCACGCCGGCGTGCAGGCTGGACCCGGCTACCTTGCCAATCCCGTCACCGAACGGATCACCACTGGTCGGCAGAGTTTGCAAAGTGAACACCTTTCGCCCCGCCTGTGAACCGACAGCGATACGGTAAGTGATCGAGTGCCCCAGCAGGGGTGTCATCGGGTCGTCATCCACCGCATCCGAGGCCAGATAGCTGTTTTCGACATCCCGTTCCAGCAGGCCTTGCCGTTCCAGATAGCGACCCACCCGGTGGGCGATGGTGTGCGTCAGC
>NZ_VPBF01000097.1:0-1102 GCF_013418865.1 Acinetobacter sp. YH12117 | reverse complement strand
CAACCAAACCAGTACCGACTTTGGCAGTCTCAACAATCGTTGTTCTTGCTTTGTCTTCTGGCGCGGCTTCATATACATTTACACTAGAACTCACAACATCCGTAGCAATAGACACATAACCTGCTATAAAAAAACCGAAGTAAAACTACCTCGGTTTCCTATAGTAAAATATTTTAACTATTTAAAATAATTACCAACCATATATGCATAAATCATAAAAATAAATGCAAAGGTTGTAATGGTGAATATTACATACTGAAAAAGAAAATATGCTTTATATTCAGACATCAACCTTTTGAGCTGACTCTCATTCAAACGATAATAAAACTCTTTTCCATAGAGCCTTTTGAAAGATTTGTTATATTTCATGTTCAAAATCTCTCTCCAAAAAGTTGTAGGGAGAAAGCTGAGAAAAATAAAATTAAAAGGCTCTAAAGGTCTTCTGTAATGTTTTTCATTGTTAAAAATAATTTTGGAAATACCTTTCAAATGTATATTCATATAAATATAAAAAATAAAATATAGAACTATTGTTATTACAATTAAAAGAAGTCCAATCATACCAACGAATAACGATGGATCAGCTTTGTACAGCTTAATAATAAACTCTATCATTCATCTTCCAATGTTTTCTCAATTAAATCATATGACTTGCCTGCAATCCATCCCGATATTTCACTTGCACCCTTTACCGCAGCTCCTGCAGACAAAATTACGACGCCTATGACTACAAAGCCCACCCCACCAGACGCTAACCCAATAACAAGACCAGTGGTATAAATACCACCCACAATACCTACACCAACTTTAGTAGTTTCAACCACTGTCGTTCTTGCTTTATCCTCAGGCGCCGCTTCATAAACATTTACACCTGAACTCACGACATCCGCACCAATTGACACATAACCTGCTATTTTAACCTGACTTGCAAACTTACCAATTTTACCCATTTGTTTGGCGTATTCTTTGAGTCCACCTTTAAAGTTATTGTCTCTAACCAATGCCGATTGCTTCAACATACGGCGCATATTGGTAGTTTTAATCGACTGATCCCAACGCAAGAATTTCTTAGTTCCTTCGTTATCTAACTCCCTATACAAGT
>NZ_VPBF01000096.1:0-1150 GCF_013418865.1 Acinetobacter sp. YH12117 | reverse complement strand
ACAAACAAAGAAGTGAAAAACTGATTAGAGCCGAATTTAAAAGAGCTAATAACTATATAAGTATGTTCAATCATGCGGCACTGCAAGGTGGTGAAGAATACTGGAACAGATTGAGCGAAATCAATCAACCAACCTTAATTGTACACGGAACGGACGATAAAATATGGCATTTTAAGAATTCAGCAGTTTTACTTGAAAAGATAAACGGCTCAAAACTAATAACGCTTGATGGAACCGGACACGAACTACATTTCGAAGATTGGAATAAAATTATTGATGGAATAACGCAACATACAACAAATAACAAAAGAATGAACAAATAGGGTATTATGTATTTCCAAATCAACGGTTTAGAGATTGAAGCTAATATCAATGTGTTCTTTGAATAACATCTTTTGGTGTTTTTTAATAATCATACTACGCAATTTTCTTTTATAAAAGGAAATATTGTAAACTAAATACGAAATGGTATCTTCATTAAATCATATTATCTCAGAGGTACAGCGAAAAGAAAATGCCATTTCGCTGTCTGCACCTAATATAATTGATGAAGCGCACCAAATGACGATATACCTAAAAGAGTACTTATGGTCAATAAGAGAGGATATTATAAAGCAGGGTTTTAAAAACCATTGGGAGGAAATCAACTTCTTTCGCAACATTAAGCCATACATTCTTAAATAAGACCGTCCCGTAAATTTCAGCCGAATCCGACAAAAAGGCGTGAAGATTTCCTTTAAATAGAGAGACCGAAGGTCATCCTTTTCCTAAAAAAGGGGGGGGCCATGGTTCCAAGATGTAAAATCGAGGGCTAATTCAGGCTATACTTTTGTAATTACCAAAAACTTCCATGGCTCTTGCCCAAAAGAGCTAGGAGATTTTCTCCCTGCTTCTAAAATATAGTTTAAATCTTCATCTTTTATCTTTTTTGTCTCATCAAATATTTTACAAGCATGTCTAAAATCCATTGCTTCCATAAAAGTTTTTTCCATAAATTTATCCTTATTTTTTATTAATATTATTCTCTGTACACGACAAATTTCACAGAACCCTTATCCTATCAGGATTCTGCTTTCTTAAAATTGCCAAAATTTCCTTAAACTCTTCTTTTTTCCCAAAACCAATTAAACGCTGAATCGCCATTTGAACA
>NZ_VPBF01000095.1:0-1168 GCF_013418865.1 Acinetobacter sp. YH12117 | reverse complement strand
ATTATTATAGAAGCCCCCATGAATAAATCGCTCATCATTTTCGGCATCGTCAACATAACCTCGGACAGTTTCTCCGATGGAGGCCGGTATCTGGCGCCAGACGCAGCCATTGCGCAGGCGCGTAAGCTGATGGCCGAGGGGGCAGATGTGATCGACCTCGGTCCGGCATCCAGCAATCCCGACGCCGCGCCTGTTTCGTCCGACACAGAAATCGCGCGTATCGCGCCGGTGCTGGACGCGCTCAAGGCAGATGGCATTCCCGTCTCGCTCGACAGTTATCAACCCGCGACGCAAGCCTATGCCTTGTCGCGTGGTGTGGCCTATCTCAATGATATTCGCGGTTTTCCAGACGCTGCGTTCTATCCGCAATTGGCGAAATCATCTGCCAAACTCGTCGTTATGCATTCGGTGCAAGACGGGCAGGCAGATCGGCGCGAGGCACCCGCTGGCGACATCATGGATCACATTGCGGCGTTCTTTGACGCGCGCATCGCGGCGCTGACGGGTGCCGGTATCAAACGCAACCGCCTTGTCCTTGATCCCGGCATGGGGTTTTTTCTGGGGGCTGCTCCCGAAACCTCGCTCTCGGTGCTGGCGCGGTTCGATGAATTGCGGCTGCGCTTCGATTTGCCGGTGCTTCTGTCTGTTTCGCGCAAATCCTTTCTGCGCGCGCTCACAGGCCGTGGTCCGGGGGATGTCGGGGCCGCGACACTCGCTGCAGAGCTTGCCGCCGCCGCAGGTGGAGCTGACTTCATCCGCACACACGAGCCGCGCCCCTTGCGCGACGGGCTGGCGGTATTGGCGGCGCTGAAAGAAACCGCAAGAATTCGTTAACTGCACATTCGGGATATTTCTCTATATTCGCGGTTCAGCAGGCATGTCCCCTTTGAGGGCGACCCGACGACAGGATAATCGACCTTATGGTGCGCAAATATTTCGGCACAGACGGTATTCGTGGCAAAGCCAACGAAGGCGCGATGACGGCGGAAACCGCCTTGCGCGTCGGCATGGCGGCTGGCCGTGTCTTTCGTCGCGGTGACCACCGCCATCGTGTCGTGATCGGCAAGGATACGCGCCTGTCGGGCTATATGCTTGAACCCGCGCTCACAGCCGGTTTCACCTCGATGGGCATGGACGTATTCCTTTTTGGCCCGCTGCCGACAACGTA
>NZ_VPBF01000094.1:0-1181 GCF_013418865.1 Acinetobacter sp. YH12117 | reverse complement strand
TCTCTGTACACGACAAAAATAGATAACTCATTGAAATAATGTCACAATAATTGTTTTCTAACGACGAATACTATGACACATCTCAATGAGTTATATCTTATCTTAAACAAATCTCTAAAATGGAACAAGTCACATTTAAAGTGCTTTGCGCTCATCATGCTTGTGATTATTTTAAAGCAAACATGTAATCTTTCTTCTGCATCTAAAGCCTTGCCCATCAAGTGTTTACCACAATCATTTTATCGACGTATGCAGCGCTTCTTTGCAGGTCAGTATTTTGATTATCGTCAAATTTCTCAGTTGATTTTCAATATGTTTTCATTCGACCAAGTGCAACTGACTTTAGATAGAACCAATTGGAAATGGGGAAAACGAAATATTAATATCCTGATGCTCGCAATCGTTTATCGTGGAATAGCGATACCTATCCTTTGGACATTGCTTAATAAACGTGGAAATTCAGATACGAAAGAGCGTATTGCTTTGATTCAACGCT
Organism: Acinetobacter sp. YH12117; assembly: GCF_013418865.1. NCBI lineage: Bacteria > Pseudomonadati > Pseudomonadota > Gammaproteobacteria > Moraxellales > Moraxellaceae > Acinetobacter > Acinetobacter sp. YH12117. The sequence continues at coordinate 685 of NZ_VPBF01000094.1, read as the reverse complement.
TTATAGCCATTTTTGGTAAAGACCGTATTGTGAATGTGTTCGCAGACAGAGAGTTTATCGGTGAGCAGTGGTTTACATGGTTAATTGAACAAGACATCAACTTCTGCATTCGTGTTAAAAAAACTTCATTGTCACCAATCATTTAGGAAAGAATCATAAAATTAGTGATTTATTTCGCCATCTTAAAGTTGGTCAAATTGAATGTCGTAAACGACGGATTTTGGTTGGTCGGGTGAAACTATATATAAGTGCACTACAGTTAGAAAATGGAGAGCTTTTACTCGTCGTTTCTCCTCAGTTTAATGCCAATGCTATTCAGGATTATGCATTACGCTGGGAAATTGAAACCTTATTCAGTTGTCTCAAAGGACGCGGGTTTAATCTTGAAAATACGCGCTTGACAGACCCTAGACGAGTGAAAAAATTGATTGCGGTGTTAGCTATAAGCTTCTGTTGGTGTTACTTAACGGGTGAATGGCAACATAATCAAAAAAAAGCGATAAAAATAAAGAAGCATGGACGACTCTCAATGAGTTTATTTCGCTATGGTTTAGACTATGTTCAAATGGCGATTCAGCGTTTAATTGGTTTTGGGAAAAAAGAAGAGTTTAAGGAAATTTTGGCAATTTTAAGAAAGCAGAATCCTGATAGGATAAGGGTTCTGTGAAATTTGTCGTGTACAGAG
>NZ_VPBF01000093.1:0-1302 GCF_013418865.1 Acinetobacter sp. YH12117 | reverse complement strand
CTGAGGTGCGAAAGCATGGGGAGCAAACAGGATTAGATACCCTGGTAGTCCATGCCGTAAACGATGTCTACTAGCCGTTGGGGCCTTTGAGGCTTTAGTGGCGCAGCTAACGCGATAAGTAGACCGCCTGGGGAGTACGGTCGCAAGACTAAAACTCAAATGAATTGACGGGGGCCCGCACAAGCGGTGGAGCATGTGGTTTAATTCGATGCAACGCGAAGAACCTTACCTGGCCTTGACATACAGAGAACTTTCCAGAGATGGATTGGTGCCTTCGGGAACTCTGATACAGGTGCTGCATGGCTGTCGTCAGCTCGTGTCGTGAGATGTTGGGTTAAGTCCCGCAACGAGCGCAACCCTTTTCCTTACTTGCCAGCATTTCGGATGGGAACTTTAAGGATACTGCCAGTGACAAACTGGAGGAAGGCGGGGACGACGTCAAGTCATCATGGCCCTTACGGCCAGGGCTACACACGTGCTACAATGGTCGGTACAAAGGGTTGCTACACAGCGATGTGATGCTAATCTCAAAAAGCCGATCGTAGTCCGGATTGGAGTCTGCAACTCGACTCCATGAAGTCGGAATCGCTAGTAATCGCGGATCAGAATGCCGCGGTGAATACGTTCCCGGGCCTTGTACACACCGCCCGTCACACCATGGGAGTTTGTTGCACCAGAAGTAGGTAGTCTAACCTTAGGGAGGACGCTTACCACGGTGTGGCCGATGACTGGGGTGAAGTCGTAACAAGGTAGCCGTAGGGGAACCTGCGGCTGGATCACCTCCTTAACGAAAGATTGACGATTAGTAAGAATCCACAACAAGTTGTTCTTCATGACGATGTATCTGAGGGTCTGTAGCTCAGTTGGTTAGAGCACACGCTTGATAAGCGTGGGGTCACAAGTTCAAGTCTTGTCAGACCCACCACTACTTGAGTGAGGGTCAGCAAAACATGTTTCGCCCGAGCGCAAGACGAGAGCTATGCTCGAGTTAAGCATTCGCCTTAACACAGTCTACGATACATCGAATCACAAATGATAAGCTGGGGACTTAGCTTAGTTGGTAGAGCGCCTGCTTTGCACGCAGGAGGTCAGGAGTTCGACTCTCCTAGTCTCCACCATAGATTATAGAGCTTAGTAAGTTTATGCTTATTAATCTCTGTGATTTATCACAGTTGACTGCAGTCCGACGAGGATGCAGTGAATCATTAACAGATTGGCAAAATTGAGTCTGAAATAAATTGTTCACTCAATCAATATACGTTAACGCGTTGTTATGACGGGTTGATGAACGTAGATTGAATT
>NZ_VPBF01000092.1:0-1340 GCF_013418865.1 Acinetobacter sp. YH12117 | reverse complement strand
TAAACTTCGAGTAATTTAAACCAATCAATTAATGAAAATATATTCGATTAATCAACCAGTAAAAATCCACACAAGTTGTTCTTCATAATCTCTTAATGATCTTTCCAACACCTCGTCAGTGCCAGAAACTGGACTTAATAAACTTAACAACTCAGCACTTCGTGCTTCGTTCGTTTTCGTTTATCTCGTCGGTATGGGGTGCATTCTAGAGAAATTTAAAAGCTTTGCAAGCACATTTTATAAAGTTTTAAGAAAAAAGTACCTGTCTGGTTATTTTTAAACCAGATTGCTGCATATTTCATCTGTATTACTAAGTTTAGCTAAGTAATTATAAAAATAAAGTAGTCCACTTAGACTTTAAATCTATAAATAAAAAACCAGCCGAAGCTGGTTTTATAATCTTTTCATTTTATTGCGGTTTTTAATTGGCCTGTTCTGCCAGCCACGACATAAATTTTTGTCGTTCTGTTTTAGACGCTTGTTGCCACAGCTGAATCAGTTGCTGATCTGCACCGGCAACATTGCTAACAGTTGCAACGGGTTTGGTTGTCACGACTGCTTGCGGACTATACACCGCTGCTGGTTGTGTCACCGATACAGGTGCGGCCTGCGCAGATTCTGTTGAAGAAGTACTAAATAAGTTTTGTAAAATGCCACGGTTTAAATCTTTGGCTCCAGCCTGCTGCACCAGCAGCTGATTTTTCGCATCAAATAAACCGAATACCGGCTGCTTGGCAAACTCCTTGGCATCATCATGCGTTTTTGGTGGATTCACCAGCCCTAAACGGTATGTGGCTTTATCTTGTAAAACCGGAGTTTTAATATGCACGATGCCCGAACGTACAATATCGTGTGAACCAATGCCCGGATGCTCTTCAAAAAACTGTACATAACGTACGCTCAGCACATTCTCGCCAGGCTGCACGCTATAGTTATGATTACTGCTAAACAGACGGCTTTTCACTTCCTGACCATTTAAACCTTCAACCTTAATTTCTTCCGGTGCCGTAATGGTCACTGCGGAAAAAGCTGTACTACTTAAACTTAAAGCCAGTGCTGCGAAGGATAAACGTAAAGCCATGCTGTTCACTCTAGTCGATTGTTCAATTTTAGTTGCACTATGCAGCGCTGAAATGACAGTTTTATGACAAAAATGGGGAAAGCCCAATTTCTCTCTTTTTAGTGTCGTTTTGCCATAAAAAAGAGCGCTGAATGCCATTGCTGTCCCACAATTTTTCACAAGAGGAAGCTCATTTGAGCTTCCTCTTGTTTTATGGGTATTTTATCGGGTGAAAATAAAGCTTTTAAAGTTCTTCTTTCAAACAAATTCACTTGAATTA
>NZ_VPBF01000091.1:0-1399 GCF_013418865.1 Acinetobacter sp. YH12117 | reverse complement strand
CATGAAATACGGTATTCTGATGTGACAAAACCTGAATCCTGGTCGTTAAAGTGTTTGTTTACACTCATATTTTAACTGTTAGGACTCAGGTTTTTTTATTTAAAGCAAACTATGGGACAGCAGTGACTACGGTGCTCTTTTTTTATTTTAAATTTTTATTGTCACTAAAATGTCATAGAACTGAAATAGTATTGTCATCATTTTAAGCTAATGCCAGCCCAATTGGGGGGTGGTGTTCCCTTTTTGAACATAGGCTTTGTTCTTATGACAATTGAACTTTTAATGGTAATCGGCTTCTGTTTGGCGGCCTATTCTATTGTCGGAAATGATGTACCTCAAACCTTAGGGACTTTTATTTCTTCTAACTCCCATCGTCCTTGGTGGGTACTGTGGGTATATATCAGCAGTATCCTGGTTGTGGTCTTGGTCTATGGCTGGTATGCATCGGGCGTCGGTGATGCCTCTTATGGGCGACTGGAAACCATTCCGTTCCCTGAAGGCGGAATTACCTGGCTGTATATTGTGCCGCCAGTTTTACTGTTGCTACTGACCAAATATGGTATTCCGGTCAGTACCACCTTCCTGGTACTAACCATCTTCTCTCCTGCGAGCCTGGGCTCGATGATGGTCAAATCCATGATGGGTTATGCGGTGGCCTTCCTGGCGGCGCTGATCATCTATCGTTTTGTGGCCAACAAAATGACGGTGTACTTTAACCAGACCAAAGATCAGGAACATTCGACCAAATGGGTGATTCTACAATGGTTATCTACCGGTTTCCTGTGGAGCCAGTGGCTGATTCAGGATCTGGCCAACATCTTCGTGTATGTGCCGCGTCAGGTACCGTTTGAATTCCTGATGTTTGCCATTACGGTCTTTGTGATCTTGCTGGGGGTTATTCTGTACCAGCGTGGTGGTGCCATCCAGAAGATTGTCGATACCAAAACCGATGTTACCGATGTACGTGCTGCGACCATCGTGGACTTTATCTATGCAATGATCCTGCTGATTTTCAAAGAGTGGAGCAATATCCCGATGAGTACCACCTGGGTATTCCTGGGTCTGTTGGCCGGTCGTGAATTTGCCATCTCAATGATTGTGAACGGGGTCAGCAAATACCGTACCTCACGCAATGTCAGCAAAGATGCGATGAAACTGATGTTTGGTCTGGCCATGTCGGTATTCCTGGCGACCACTTTGCCATGGTTCTATAACCTGATTTCAGGCTAAGCATGGACTGAACATCAAGTACAAAAAAAGCGAGCTTCGGCTCACTGCTGTCCCACAATTTTTCACAAGAGGAAGCTCATTTGAGCTTCCTCTTGTTTTATGGGTATTTTATCGGGTGAAAATAAAGCTTTTAAAGTTCTTCTTTCAAACAAATTCACTTGAATTATTC